>JBDNAP010000159.1:0-6409 GCA_039768325.1 Thiogranum sp. | reverse complement strand
TCACAGCGTAACGACTGTTCGAGCAGCTTTCTTGCACGCCGCCGGATGTCCGCTGTAGGTTTTTCACCCATGCCCGAGAGAATGGTATCCAGTTGTCGGTCGTCCGCTTCCAGCAGTTCCCGCAACCGTTCATTCAGGCGTTGCTGCATTTCGCCCGCTGCCTTGCGGGTAAAGGTGATGGCCAGAATACTGTTTAATTGTGCGCCATGCAGTAACAGGCGGGTGAGACGTGCCACCAGTTGCCAGGTTTTACCGGTACCGGCCGAGGCCAGCACACTGAAGCTCTGTTCCGGCTGGGTGGCGAGCGGGCTGTCAGTCATCGCCGTTTTCACCGTGTAACCACATTTCGCGCCGGCAGAGACCGCTGAACTCGCAGTAACCGCAGACCGTGGCGTCACCCCAGGCTGGCAATGCGGCTTGCTGTTGCAGGGCCCCGTCAAGCTGGACCATCCTGGCCTCGAGTTCCGGCAGTAGCTGCTGCAGGTTTTCGGCATTTGCACAGACCTGTTCCCTTACCTGGTCTTTGTTGAATGCTAGGTAGTTCAATTGCGCGATGCCGGTCTTCAGAAGCAGTGCGTAACTGGGCAGTTGCACGGCTTCGCCATTCAATACGTCATCGGCTTTGGGCGGTTTACCGGTCTTATAGTCAACTACAGCCATGCCCTCTGAGCATTGGTCAACCCGGTCAATGCGGCCACTGATACGAAGTCGTGAGCTGATTTTTTTATCCGCCTTGATCTCGACCTGGCGTAATGTCCAGTTTTTCTGCCGGCTGATTTCCCACCCCAGGTAGCTTGGCAGGACCGTCAGCCACTGTTTCAACCAGCTGCGTGCCTGAAAATTGTCTTTGATTGCGTCGGCAAACACGGCTTCGCTGATTTGCTGCAGCAGACCCAGTGCCTGTTGACGATGAGTTTCATCCAGCGGTCCGGACCAGGGACCCGGCAGTCTGGCCGTTTTCCGGTGAAAGGCCTGTACGATGCGGTGGACCAGGGAGCCGTAATCGCTCTTGCTGAGTGCTTCACGGATTTCATCCTGAGGTTTGAGGTTCAAGGCATCGGCTGAAAAGTAGCGGTAGGGACAATCGATAAGCCGCTGGTGAGTATAGACGGACCAGGTTTCCGGATGGGTCGAGGCTGGTGGCTTTGGGGCAGGGCGCGATTCCAGCTGTGGCAAAGCGGCATGATCAGGGGAAACCGGCTGCGTGTCTGGTCGTATGACCAGTTGTTGGAGTGTTTTGTCATCGAGCGTTTTACGGTAAGCGTTATGATAGAAAACCTCCAGCAATTCCAGCCACGGACTGGCGCTGACGGGTTCTCCATCGCGTTCACGGTGATGGGTGAGCAGCACCCGCCCGGCACTGTGTAAAACGCGGCAGAAGTGATGCAGCTTTTTTGCTATCGCTTGTGACCAGGTAGGCAAGCCCAGTTCGGCGCGCACACGCTGGTTGAAAAATGCCTGGCTGGCGGGAGATCCCGGCATGAACTCCTGGCTGCATCCGGCGACGATGGTGGCAGCGAACCGTTGCAGGCGGCTTTGTTCCAGCGTCAGCAGCCGTACCGGACTCGCTGACAGTGGCAGTCGGAACGTGGCGTTCTCAAGGTTGCGCCCCAGCCAGTTGCGGAATTCGAACCAGTTGAGTTCCACCCGGGAGTGAGTGGCGGCCTGCTGTAACCGGGCGATGACTTCCAGCAGGCGCTGTCCGGCGGCGTCCTGTTCAAAGTGCTGCCAGCTACCGAGTTCCCGCAGGCTTTCGCCCAGTGCGTCAAGAAAGTCGCTCGCCGCGCAAGAACCGTGCAGCAACGGCTTGAGCGGGCTGGCTGCATGGTCCAGCATATTCAGCATCCGCTGTACGGCAAGGCGCATGGGTTCGGACCAGTCGGGCAGGCGTTTGCTGCGACTATCGAGGTGATGCCGGTAACGTTCCAGGCCGCGGGCGATATTTTCATGCAGGATAATGTCCTGCTCCAGACGCCGGACCTGGGCCAGGTGGGTATCACGATCGGCAAAGCAGACAAAGGGCGATTTCAGTACATCGAGCAGCGGTCCACAGGCGAAGTCCTCTTCAATCGTCTCCAGCCAGCGTTCCAGTGTAGCTGCTGCGCTGGTGGTTGATAAGGCCCAACCGCCGGCGTCGTCCAGTTCAACCTGTGACGCTTCCAACATGGCGCGTACGCGGCGTGCAAGACGCCGGTCTTCGGTAACGATGGCTATCGGTTGTATTCCGTCAAGTAACCAGCGCCGGACCTGTAAGGCAACGGCCTGCGCCTCCTGTTCCGGTCCATCCGCCTGAAATGTTCTGAGTCGCGAGCCTACGGTATCCTGTCTGCAGCGACCAGCGAAGTGTTTTGCACGTTGTTTCAGGTCATCGGTCGAGCTTGCAAACAGTGCACTGATGAAATCATCGAATTCGTTGCCTTCGAGACAGGACTGCTGCGTATTATCGAGGCCGAGTTGATCCAGGATATCGCGTATCGGCCGGTCGGGGTGGTAGCCATCCTGTCGCGCGCTGCCGTGCAGAATCAACTGTGCCTGGCGCCTGTCGAATAGAATGCGCAGCCACTGAGCTTCGCTCGATGTGAACCCGGTGAAGCCGATCAGCCAGAGTTTTTGCTCACCGATGCCAGCCAGGCTGTCTGCCAGCTGTTGTCGAAAAGCGGCAGCCGGATCCAACATGTTTTCGGCCTCCAGCTGCTGTTTCCAGGCGTGCCACAGGGTGTGCAGAATGTAGGCCTCCTGCCGCAGCGAAGCGCTGGGCGAGGAAAGCTCGTAACCGTGCTGTAAACTGGTGTGAAAATGCTCGAAGGCAGCCGGGATCGATATGTCGCTGCGGGTCAGTTCGTCAAATAGAGTAAGCAGTTGGTCAGCCAGCAACCAGGGATCGGTATCGGCATAGATTTGTGCGGCATCGCGCAGTGCGTCGGCCAACACCAGTTCCTGCGCGGGACGGTTCAGGACAGTCCCTGTAACCGACGTCAGTTGGGACAGATACTGGTCCAGACGTTCGATGGAGGGACCCAGCAATGCGCTGAAGCCCAGCCGTTCGGCCTGTTTGAGCAACTCGGCACGTAACTGAGCGGCGCACTGGTCTTCAGCAAGCAGTATCCGGCAATCGCTTAAATCGGGTAAACGGACCTTGTAGTGTTCGAGAATTTGCTGTGCTGCAACGGCAAGCGGGTCCTGGCTGAATGGAACCAGGGTCAACGGGCTCACTGATATATCCGCTTGGGCGCAGTGGGGGGATTAACGCTCCAACAGGTCGAGTTTGCCTTCCTTGCCATTCCATTCATCGGCATCGGGCGGGGCTTCCTTCATCTGGGTGATCACCGGCCATTGCTGCGCCAGTTCTGTATTGAGTTCCAGGAACAGCTGCTGGTCCGCAGGTAAGTCATCTTCGGGGAAAATAGCTTCGGCCGGGCACTCCGGTTCACACAGTGTGCAGTCAATGCACTCCTCGGGGTCAATCACCAGAAAATTAGGACCTTCGTGAAAACAATCCACGGGACAGACTTCCACACAATCGGTGTATTTACATTTAATACAGTTTTCACCCACCACAAACGTCATGACCGTCTCCTGCTTGAAACGCCGCTAATGATACACGGATTGATAAGGCCGGGGCCAGCGGTAGACACTTTCCAGGTCGGTCGAGGGAGCGGCCTGGTGTTCATGCTGAATGTTGCCTCAAACCCGCCTGGTCATGCTGTTGAAGGCGTTCGCCGCCTTATGAAATTGCTTAAGTACACGACTGCTCGGTCTGCTGGAGCTATCGCCCCTGGCTGACTGGTTCACAAACTCATTCAGGGTGGATATCGGCTTACCCTGTAGCATGCGGCAAAACTGTCAGGAACGGTGAGCCGAGAGAGGTTCGGAACAGATTCCAGTCTGGATACCTCGATCGCTGTTCTCGAACAGGATAGCCATCGACAGTGAATAGGGTGGCAGCCAGAACGCTGGATCCCGGGTGATTTAAAGTATCGTTGACTGCGGTCTGACGATATTCGGGTTCCGAGATAATTGACTCAATTTGGTATCAAACTTGCCGCTAAAGCTGGTATCGACAGATTAATGTCGCAGGAACCCATCGCAATGGTTGGATCATTTTTTAAATTTGTTTTCTGCTTGCTGGTCTGCCTGGCCACTAATATGGCGATGGCGGCCTCTTATAAAACCATTCCCATGAACCAGAAGCGACTGGCGACCTATTATATTCAGGCCAATATGCAGGGCAGCGGTGCGGTCGAATTCATGGTGGACACTGGCGCCGGCTATACCACAATTAATGAACACACTCTGGAGCGCTTGAAACAGGCCGGTAACGCTGAATATGTCGGTCAACTGACCGGCGTGATGGCCGATGGCAGTCAGCACGAACTGCCGGTCTATCGCATCAAACACCTGGTTCTGGGTGAAGACTGTGTACTGAAAGATGTGGAGGCCGCTATTTTCCCCCGCAATACACGCATGCTGCTCGGCTTGACCGCATTGGAAAAGGCCGCGCCGTTCGTGTTTTCTACCAATCCCCCTCGTCTTAGTCTGAGCAACTGTGGCACACAGACCAGCTGAAACCACCATGCAGTACCAGACCGGGCGCTCTGTCGGCGATCTGGTCTGAACGTAAGATTTCGTTGCGCCAGTCTCCTATCTGATTCAGAATTAACCCGTTTGGGCATATTCTTGCCACTATCAGCATGTTGATAGTGGTTGGTAATCGGAGCCTATAGGGATTTTTCAAATCTTTGGAGGTAGGGAAAATGAAACAGATCGGGCAAGTGTTTTTGTTGGGCGGCCTGCTAATGGCCAGTGGTTTGAGTTATAGCGCGCCGGGCTACGTGGATAATGATGACGCGTCCATTGTTCGTACCGGATCGGGTGATTGTCTGCATACCACACGTTGGTCCATAGCCAATGCGATCGCCGAGTGTGACCCTGAAATTGTCGCGGCCCGTGATAAGGTGGAGGTCGCCGCCGTGGAGATCGTGCTCCAATCGGTTCGCCTGGAAGCCGACACCCTGTTTGAATTTGACAGTAACGAACTCACCGCGGACGGCACACGACTTCTGGATGACCTGGCCGGTAGCCTGATAGCGGACGGCTTGCAGGAGCAAAAGCTCCACATTACCGGTTACGCCGATCGTATCGGTGAAGATGATTATAATCTGGAACTGTCGCAACGCCGCGCGGCTGCAGTGCGCGAGTACCTGGTAAGCAAAGGCGTGTCACCTGACTACATCAAAGCTGAAGGCCTGGGAACCGCCAATCCAGTGGTGGGTTGTGAAGGAGAGCGTGGAGCGGCACTGGTCGAATGTCTGGCGCCGAACCGGCGGACCGAGGTTGAATTCTCTGCCGTGGAAGCCGTCGAAGTTCCGAAAGAGGCACCTGCTGCCGGGCAGTAAACAGCCGTTACCGGTGGTTTCAATACGGGCCCTCTAACGCGGGCCCGTTTTTTATAGCGTGTGATCGTCTGCTATTCCCTTGAGTTTATAGAGCAGTTCCAGCGCCTCGCGCGGTGTCAGGTTGTCGGGCTCGATACCCTGAAACGCATCCGCCAGCGGGCACTCTTCCTCGTGCTGGAACATATCGATTTGTTGCTGTGTTTTGCCATCCAGTTGCAGCGCATGTGCTTGACTGGATTCCAGTTGACGCAGAATATGGCGGCCCTGCTGCAGCACCCGGTCCGGTACACCCGCCAGGGCAGCGACCTGCAGTCCGTAACTGCGGCTGGCGGGCCCGTTCTTGACCGCGTGCAGAAACACAATACGTTCGCCATGTTCCACCGCGTCAAGGTGTACGTTGGCCGTCGTTGAGATTTCCTCGGGCAAGCCGGTTAACTCAAAGTAATGCGTCGCGAACAGGGTATAAGTGCCAATAGCGGCGAGTTCCCTGGCAACCGCCCAGGCCAGTGCCAGACCGTCATAGGTGCTGGTGCCACGGCCGATTTCATCGATCAGAGCCAGACTCTGGCAACTGGCGTTGTTGAGGATGTTGGCGGTTTCGGTCATTTCCACCATAAAAGTCGAACGGCCGCTGGCCAGGTCGTCGGAGGCGCCGATACGCGTGAATATGCGGTCTATCGGGCCGATGCCGGCCTGATCCGCCGGCACAAAACTGCCGATGCAGGCGAGCAGGACAATCAACGCAGTCTGGCGCATATAGGTCGATTTACCACCCATGTTGGGGCCGGTAATGATCAGCATGCGCTGCTCGTCGTCCAGTTCAACATCGTTCGGGACGAAGGGGTCTGGACTGAACTTCTCGATAACCGGATGTCGGCCGCCGCGTATCGCAATGCCTGGTTCGTCACTCAGCTCGGGGCGGGACCAGTTCAGGCTGTCGGCACGTTCGGCGAGGGTCGTCAGCACATCAAGTTCGGCAAGACTTTCGGCGCAGGATGACAGTGCTTGTCCAT
>JBDNAP010000158.1:0-5311 GCA_039768325.1 Thiogranum sp. | reverse complement strand
TTTCTGTTGCCTTGCCTTGACTATCAATTCCGCCATGCACGACTTCTACCCGCCTACCCTTTGACCGAGGTGCTGTGCCAGGCGCCGCATGGCCGGCTCGGCTCCTTCGACGTATTCCCGGGTGACATCCGCCCCCATGGCGCCCTCGTAAACACCCAGATAAGCCGGATGACGTTCACCGACCACCGATTTCCCAGTCAGTGTGGCAGCAACCGGAATGCAGGCGTTCAGCACCAACTGTCTTAAGATATCCTGCAGACCGCGCCGGTGTATCTCAACGCCCGCGAGAATGACGGGCTGAGTAGCCTTGTCCAGCAACTGACCTGTTTCCTGAATGGCCTCAAGCAGGGCGCCCGCATCGCTCTCATCCCCTACCTGTTGCTGAGTCGGTATCGGGTAGCCTTCACAATCCAAGCGATCTCTGGGCAGTTCCAGGTACACGGGTCTACTGTATTCCCGGGCCGCCTGCAGGCAGCGATCGATATCGCGGAAAGCGGTGAGCGGGTCATCGAGTACCGCGGTTGCGCAGGTGATGCGCTCGAAAATTTCCCGCTGGAAACTGAAGGGGCCGAAACGGTGGTGGATCATCGGATCCTTCCTTTGCTCAGCAACGCCCGGTGCGCCACTGATCACCACGATAGGGGAAGATTCCGCATGGGCCCCGGCAACCGCATTAACGACGTTCAGCGCGCCGACACCATAGGTAACCGCCAGCGCACCGATACCCCGGCAACGGGCGTATCCATCGGCTGCAAAGGCCGCTGTATCCTCCCGCGTGGTACCGACGTGCTGGAGCGGGCTCTCGGCCAGCTTTCGGTAAAGACCGAGGACATAATCACCGGGAACCCCGAAAACGTGGTCAATGCCGGATTTTTGCAATTGCTGTAGAAGATACGCGGCAACTGTCGGTGCGGTCATTGTCAGCTCCCACTGGCCTTGTTCTAATGTTTGACTGTTGCGCTGGCCTTGAGTGCCCTCAGTCTATTAAAACAGCGTGACGTTCCGGTTTTGATTCCCGGCCAATGACCGTCCAGGGAAACTACGAAGAGGGTTTGATCCTGTACTTTTCCATACGATAGCGCAACGTGTCACGCGTCAGACCGAGTAACTTGGCAGCCTTGGTTACGTTGCCACGGGTCTTTTCCAGCGCCTGCGCGACGAGCTCGCACTCCAGTTCTTCCAGATCAATGCCGGACCCGGGCAGGTCGATGGTGTCGGTTTGCCGGTTCGGTGTGTTTTTGTCATCTGCCCGGGAAACCACTGGGCGCAGCGAAAGATGAAGCGGCTCGATGACCGGGTCCTGGGCCAGCAGCACTGCCTGCTCGATACAATTGAGCAGTTCCCGTACATTTCCGGGCCAGGAGTAACCCAGTAGCGCCTTCCTGGCTGCGGCGCTGAAGCGCAGCCCCGCCTTGTTGTAGCGTTTGCATTGTTTGGCAAGATGCTTTTCGGCGAGCAGCAGGATGTCGTCGCCCCGATCGCGCAGGGCTGGCAGCTCGAGCTGTAACACACGCAAACGGAAGTAGAGGTCGGAACGGAACCGGCCTGCATCCACCGCCTGTTCCAGGGGCTGATTGGTTGCTGAAATAATACGCACGTTAACCGGCAGGTCACGTGTACCGCCCAGGCGCCGCACCACCCTGTCTTCCAGCAATCTGAGCAGCTTGACCTGGGCCGCTGATTCGATGTCGCCGATCTCGTCAAGAAACAACGTACCGCCGTCGGCCGCCTCCACCAGTCCTGTTTTACGTTTCTGGGCATCGGTAAAAGCGCCCTTTTCATAACCGAACAGTTCGGCTTCCAGTAGATTGGGTGGGATCGCCCCACAGTTGATAGAAACAAAGGGCCTGTCCTGTCGAGGACCATCGAAATGAAATGCCCTGGCCACCAGTTCTTTGCCGGTCCCGGTTTCCCCGATGATAAGTACAGACGCCGGAGTGCCCTCCTCAAGCAAGCGCTCAGCTTCCAGTAGCTGGCTGATTTTCTGTTTGAGCAATTGCATCGGCGCTGATTGCCCCAGCAATCTGTCCAGACCGCTTTCGCCGGCTTCCCGTTGCTGGTAATAGTTGAGCGCATCTTCCATGCGCTGATGTCCTGCCGCTTTTTCCAGCAGCATCTTGAGTTCTTTGAGGACAAGGGGCTTATTCAAATAATCATAGGCGCCGGCCTTCATGGCGGATACGGCAACCTTGACACTGCTTTCGCCCGTGATCATGATAACTTTGATTTTGGCATCGAGCGTTCGCAGCTTCGCCAACACCTCCACGCCATCCATATCCGGCAGATTAAAGTCCAGCAGCACAATATCCGGCTGGAAGCGCTCGAACTCCTTCAGCCCGCCGCCACCACTATCGGCAATATGCACGTCAAAGCCGTAACGCATCAGGTACGTCCTGATATTTTTTGCCAGGGTCGTTTCGTCTTCGATGACTAATATGGCCGGCAGCATTACTTTGATACCGCCGGGAACGCAAGCGTTATGGTCGTTCCACGGTTTTCCTGACTGGACAGTGACATTTCGCCACTATGACGTTCAACAATACGCCGGACCAGTGAGAGGCCCAGACCCAGGCCGCCCGACTTGCTGGTGAAAAATGGTTTGAAGATTTCGCTCATGCGGTCTTTCGGTATCCCCTGCCCGGTGTCGACTATGCTCAACTCTGCTCTATTCCCGTTCGGCGTCGATCCCACCGCAACATTCAGCCGGCCGCCATCCGGCATGGCTTCCAGCGCATTGGAAATCAGGCTGGTGAACATTTGCTTCAGTAAGGGGATGTCGCCCTGCACAGGAGGCACGGCTCGTGTGGTCTCCACAACGAGTTCGACACCTTGTTTCTCCATAATACGCGAAAAACCATCCAGGCTGTCTTGCAGCACCTTAACGATAGAGATGGTTTCAAGACCACTGTCTTCGGGGCGCGAGAAGAGCAGCAGTTCACGCAGCCACTGACCAAGGCGGTCGGTTTCCGTGATGATATCCTGGTTTGAATCGCGCGCCGTGCCTGGGTCCTCCATTTCAATGGCCAGCTCGGCACTGGAGCGAATCGATGCCAGGGAATTACGGACGCCGTGCGCCACACCGGCGGCCATTTCGCCCATCGCAGCGATCGTTTCAGATTCGATCAATCGTTCCTGCTGAGCGCGCATCACCACACTGGCGCGGCGTACGATCCAGAACAGTGTTGCATAGAGAAACAGACCTCCCACCAGTGCACTGACCCAAATCAGCCATTTTGTTTTTTCCAGGGTTTGAAACAAGATACGCGGTACCTTGTAAATCTCGATGACACCGATGACTTCGGTCTGCCCGGCATTCCAGATCGGCAGGTAGTTTTCCACGAATTCCATGACACCCTCCGGAAAGGCGACATATTCCGACTTAGGCCGGTCACGCAAGTTGTTGAGCTCATAAACCAGCTCACCGGCTAACGCTTCTTCCAGATCGTGATTAGGAGCGAATCGCTTGCCGACCAGTTTTTCATCGCTGGACCAGATGATTGTTCCATCGGGAATAAAGACGTTCGTGCGTACCACGTCAGGCAAGCTCACAATATTTTTAAACAGTTCCCCCAGGCCTTCCTCGTCATCAATAAGTTCCGGGCGTCTGAATATAAGTTCCGTCTGCTCATCCTCGGCAACACTCTGGATGAACTCCATGGAGACCACGGCATCTCTCTCCAGAAAATGGCCGGTTAAGAAACGCAACAATACCGCAGAAGATACACTGGTTATCAGAGTAATTGAGAGCAGGCTCAATAGTGCAAAGGAACGCAACAGGTTAAAGGACCCGGTTAGAGAGGTTTTACCCCCAACTTTAATGGTGTCGGTGTTCGTCATTGCCTGCGGTGATTCCATGGAACAACCTCTTCCCAAAACAAGGTATCACTGTATCAAGAAAATGCACCGGCCACGCGGACGCCGGCGCCGGTAAGTCGCCATGGAGTAGTACCGGCTAGAACTCGTGCGCAAATTCGAGCATCCATTTAACGCTTCCATCCGGGCTTTCACTGGTGAGTCCGAAAAGATAGCCCAGCTCGTAAACGATGGCACTCTCCTCACCGAGGTGAAATTTGCCTGTCGCCACCGGGCCAGCCTGGTGATTCTGATCGCCGTTAATATCCCAATCATCCAGCTCTCCGAGGTCACCGTATAACTCCAACCCGGGTTCAAAATCGGTTCGCAAGCGATACTTTGTTCGCCACGCATAACCGAGTTCAATATCTTTGGAGGCATTGCCACCCAGCTGTCTCTCGAATATCAGGTTCGCGGTATTAACGAAACGCTTAACCTCCTTCTCGAACAGGCCCTTGATTTCGAGAGAATCAGGATCACTACCTTCCGGAACCTCGTATTCCAGATACAGGCCGACATCCATCCAGTACTTACCGCTTTCTGTTACCTGGAAGATGTTCTCCCAGGCAGTGGCTGCATGCTCATAATCCCCTTGCGGTTCTTCTTCATACTCCACGAAGAGGCTGGTTCGCCACCAGTCCGTCAAGCCATAGCCGATCTCGAATATATCCTTGCGCGCTTTATCCTTGTCATTATCATCGTCGAAATCAACGTGGCCACGCGCTTCGATTTAAATCTCGCCCTTTTCAACATGTGGCGAATAGACCTTGTGCGTTGCAAGGGCCTGTGTGGAAACCCCAATCAGCGTTATAGTAACGGCAGTAAGTCTCAAAGCATTCACCATCACACCGGTCATTACCCTGGCAGATTCCTGCCTGTCAAGCCACTCCATGATGCCTCCGGGATCCGGGAATAAAATAACGTCCCCAAGGGGAGGCAGTAATTATCAATTCGTCATAGACACCTCAAGCAGCCGGACGATGAAGATCTCCTCGGTGTTTCCTGTCATCAACCCCAACACGCCGCCCGGATATTCAGGAAACGGATTTGCAGGGGTAACTACTGACACTTCCCCCGAAGTCAATGGATAGAATAGCAAGAAACCGATGGCGTAAATAGATGCCTGATCATCTACGCGCCCGTGGTTTCCGGTAACCTTGCTGCCCAATCCATCCGAAAGAAGACGGCCCTGGGGAATCACCCAGGGCCGATATGATGACTTACGGTATTGGTATCGGTGTCGGCGTTGGTAGCGCCGTTGGCGTTGGCGTCGCTGTTGGCGTCGGTAACGCCGTTGGTGTCGGTGTGGGTAGCGCCGTTGGCGTCGGGGTCGCTATTGGCGTCGGCAACGCCGTTGGTGTCGGTAGTGGCGTTGGCGTCGCTATTGGTGTCGGCAACGCTGTCGGTGTGGCAAATTAGCAGCTTGCACCCGGCAATCGCCGACATCCAACCCGCCGCC
>JBDNAP010000157.1:0-4580 GCA_039768325.1 Thiogranum sp. | reverse complement strand
GGACTTATTGCTCCCCAGGCCCCTGTGAAGGTCTGTAACGCAACAATAGTTGCCACTACCGGAAATAAAAAAGGCAGCCCGGAGGCCGCCTGTACGGAAATATAAATCTGTTATATCACTGTCTTTCTTTTTGGAATACCCGCCAACACCAGCAGGCCGGAACCGAAGAGCCAGACAGCGGCAGGAACTGGTGTTTAGCCGTATATTATTTATTGTTGATCTTCATTTAACTCATCTACAGATACTGCAAAGGTAAACCAGTCAGCACAATCAGTGGCAGATATCTGTACTTGTGCACATCCAAAGCCAAGGTCAGCAATTGACCGATGACAACTTACTGAATCTGTGTTTTTATTTCAGTACTATTCCGGATTTACATGCTGAAACTCTGTACTTCCGTTTAGGGCCGACTCTTGCCGACAGGCCGCTTTCAAAGCCCATACATCAGGTTTTAAGCCATGCACCAACTTGGCCATGAGCGGCAGTTTAAAACCGTTATTTGATTCCCAGCAGTTTTTGCTGCTCCGCCACAAAACTGTTCGGGTGAAAGGGGCCCTCTTTGCAGAATCCTTCTCGGCGCAACAATTCGTGCCATAGATGCACCGCATAGCTTGTGTTGTAAAAAGAGTCTTCTCCTTTAAGCGTTTCGTCAAACAGGCAGCGCCAGTTCAACGGGTCTACAGGGTAGAAATAGGTGAACGGTTTCCCCAGATGGAAATAGTCATATTTTTTCAATGTCCAGGTGAACGCCTTGGGTCCTCCCGCCTCACCCCACCTCAGACCCATTGTCGAGCCGAACAAAAGGTGGTTTCGCAGGTGTTTTTTCATTTTTATCTTGAAGCGTTCGTTGCCGATGATTCGATTGGGGTTCCTGGCCAGAAACAGCATTTCACGGGCGATAAGATGTTTTTCCGGCAACCTTAATACTCCAATACTGGCGACGTCACTGTGTTCACAACCAAATAGTATGTCGTCCTTAAAATCAAATGGCTTCAGACAGAGCATATCCATATCCACCCAATAGCCGCCTTGTTCGTAGAGCAGCGTCCAGCGAAATAGATCTGCGAAAATGGCATAACAGCCTCGCCAGAGAAAGACGTGTTTTTCGGGGACAATAGCGTTGGCATCTTTTAACACAACACCGTCAGGAACATCACCGATGTCATCGTAGACAAAGATTTCAAGCTGATGGCCATGATAGATCCATGAACGTGCACAGAGACGTTCCAGCTTACTCAGCTTACTGCCTACCCATAGTGAGCGGAAAATATCACTCATGATGTCTTACTCCAGGGTCAAGACAGAGTGGACTATCGATACACTTTCAGATGAAATACACTTATTTATCTTCAGGCATGCGCCCTGCGGCAGATGTAGGACAAAGAGTAAAACCCCCTTTTTCTAAAGTCCACATATATTGATCAATCATTCGCCTCGTCTCTTCGATTTATGACTTCCCGGGCAGAAGCGAATTACAAAAGTGCAAGGTGATACGTGTGTATGCCTGGCTCTCTGTGTTTTTGTCGTTCAGTTATTGTTGCTCTACAGGCTTCCGGTGAAAGCGGATATTTGCAACGTCTCCTGCTGACTGTGTTTTCACACACTCTGGGTCGACTCACATCACCAGACTGGAACGTTCATGAATCAGTATCGGATTTGACTGAGTTCAGCCAGGATAACCATACGTACATTCTAAGGAACCTCTGATTAAATCTGACATCGTCATCCCGGGCATGCGCCGGGATGGGCAATTAATCAGAGGTCCCCTATAGTGACACAGAGAAACAAGCTGAGACCACGCTAGTTCGGTTCAGTCCGGCATCGTCGTTGTTCCTCGCTCTATGCGTCCCCGCTCCTGAAGCCATTGAGCCACCAGCCAGCAGGCTGCAGCCCAGGCCGCTCCGGCGGCCCATCCAGCCAGCACGTCGCTCGGCCAGTGAACCCCGAGATAGACCCGGCTTATCCCGACCAGCAAGGTGGCCAGGACTGAGCAGCCGATCAGGTAGCCCCTTACCCTGCGCGTGGCGTGTACGACCGCCAGCAAAGCACCACCGGTGAGATAAACCACCGCCGAAAGCATCGAATGACCGCTGGGGAAACTGGACGTATAGACCATTGCCCCGTAAGACACCAGGTCTGGGCGGGGACGGTCAAACCCGCTCTTGAGTGCCAGGCTCAGCAGCAGACCACCCAGTATCGCGGACAGTACAAACAAGGCAACACGGCGCAGACCCTGCAGCCAGAGGTAGCCGGCCGAAGCCAGGGTAAGCAGACTCAGCACGCCGATACCGCCGAGAGCCGTGAAGTCCCGGAACATTTCCTCCACCCAGGCAGCGCCGAGCGGGTTGTCGGGAACGTCTGACGCGCGTAACGCCATCAGCAGATATCGGTCGAACTGCATGGTATCGCCTTCCAGCACCTCATCGGCGATGCCGATAAAGGCGAACAATCCGAGCCCGAGGATCAATAGTGCCAACGAGGTCCAATGCTGCAGGGCGAATCGCCTCGGAGAGGTAACAGCGGATTTTCGGTTAATAGACATTTCAGCTTAGTTCACCTGCCGACCGCAGCCGCTTGTATCAATATATTCGGACGTACGTCTTCAGTCCGGCAAAGCTCAGAAGTTTATCCTGTCGTACCGGATTCGACCATATATCGCCCTCCCCGGACGACTGGCGAACCGCGGGACCGCAGTAACGCCCCGACCTTAACCTGTATCCGGACCACTTCGTTTACAGCGATAACCGGCGTTCGCTTGCCGCGACCCTCCCGGAAACTATGTAATTTTTTCACACTATCACGCTGCAGCATGTCGCTGTCATCCGGTTTCGGACTGTACAGAATGAGCACATGACAAACGGGCCCGTTCAGGCATTACGCCAGGCCCTTTGTCAGCGTCTCATTACCGCCAACTAAATGAGGACAGAATCATGCACACACAAGCGAACACGCTGAAAGGCCGATCAATTGCAAAAAGGTTTGGATGGATCAGTGCCGCCACGACCGCCCTGGCACTGCTCAGCGGCTGTTTGACCAGCCCCTACTATGGACAGATCTTTAACGCACGTACCGATCAAATCCCCTTCGAGGTATGGACCTACGACAAGAATCAGAACATCAAACTGGAATGTGCCAAAGCCAGCGCACACGGCGGTCCCATCGACGGCGATGGCAGCTACCAGCCGCTGACCACTGTCAATCCGCCCGATCAAGCACACTTTGATTACAAGGGCGATGAAATCTTCCATGCCGGAAAGAAGGTGGCGATACCCCTGTCGTGCTGGCGGAACTACAGCTACGCCGACGGCACCAACTACATCACGGTGGTACGCATCACACAGGGGTCGTTGGGACAGAACTCGATCTACACATTCGATAAAAACGGCCTTTCCTGCCTGGGGCAGTGGGTCGGCAAGAACGGCTTCTTCGGCTGGTTTGGCAAAAGCTGTGAAAAACGCTACATCAACACCGGCAATCCCATCAGAACAGTTTTTCTAAAGGCAAAGTCGTGAAATCAGTAGGTGACACGAATGCAAAGCGCTCTTGATCGTTCGACATAGGGATACTGGAACACTAACCGGTGGACGCCAGGGGGCATCGATGCGCCTCGGCGTCCACCGGTTTGTCTGTCCGGCTATCGCCGACCAATAAACCATTTGCGTGATCACGCGATGCAGGTACCCGCCTGCTATTTCGGTGAACATTGACCTCAAAGCCGGCAGCGCTGCCATCGAGCAGCTTACCGTCGGCAACCCCGACGGTTTCTCCGCGCCGAACATCTTTCTACTTGTCGGTATCAGCACCAAACTCGATGTTGCCAGTATCGGCAAAGATCCGATTGTTATCGAGGAAATCCGTGTCGACAAACCGGACGTCATCTACGAGATCAACAAGGTGGGTGCATCCAATATCAAGGAACTGCAGAAGAATATCGAACAGTCTACCGGTGGTGGTGGCGAGACTGCTGCCGAATCCACGGAATCCGGCGGTCCGAAAGTGGTGATTCGCAAGCTGGTCATCGACGGCGGCAAGATCGAAGCGAATGTGGTGGCGCTGGGAGACAAACCACTTTCGGCTGAGCTCCCGCCTATCCAGCTGAACGACATCGGCGGGAAATCGGGGGGAGCTACCGGGGCCGAGGTCGCACAACAGGTCATCAACGCCATCATCGCCAGGGTCGGCCCGGCGGTCGCGAATCTCGGTCTGGAGAAGTATGTCGGCAAGAGCCTGGATGAGGCAAAGGCTCTCCTGAACGAGGAGGTCGGGGATCAGCTCGGCGAGTCGCTCGGGGACAAGGCAAAAGAAGGTACCGAGGGTCTGAAGAAACTGCTTGGCCAGTGACCCCCGGGGCAGTCAATGGATGGCAGGCCAGTCAAAAGCGGCCCGCCGGCGTGTGAATCAGCGACGAACCAGGACCGGCACTTCCAGCGATTGAGCGGGCTTTTAAACAGTCATTTGACGGTAGAGGGGTTGTCTCAAACGGGCTCCCGGCGAAAACCCAAAACCAATGAAGTTGTACTGTTATTCAGACAGAGATGTATCGGTCTGAATAACACTCTCTTTTGAGACCCCAAACAGGG
>JBDNAP010000156.1:0-3625 GCA_039768325.1 Thiogranum sp. | reverse complement strand
GCGCAGCTGATCGTGATCCTGGCTGCGTTCTTCCTGTGCGAATGCCTGAGTCGTAAGACCCAGCGTAAGCAGTGCCAGCAGGGCGAATCTGAGTGTAACCAAGGAAAAGGTCATGTTATTCTCCTGTGACCTGATAGTCCGTGCATTGCGCGCCCATGTCGAACGCAGTGAGCCGCTACGATAACTGACGATAGTTTCGTGATCAACACATCGCTAGCATTCCTGTGCGGCCGTGCGCGGCAATCAATGAGCCTTCTCAGTCTGGCGCTGCTTCCCGGGCTTGGTCGGGTGCGAAGGCTGTACCGGGCTTTGGGTAGCAACAACTCCTTATGCGAATCGTGTCGGTACCTGAATCTGGGGTACTGGGAGGACGGCACAGATACGCTCGATGCCGCGGCCGAGTGTCTGGCGATACGGGTTGCGGAAACCGCCAATATCGGCCCGCGCGATGTGGTATTGGACGTAGGCTGCGGTTTTGCCGAACATGATATGCTATGGGCGTGGCGTTATGCGCCCCAAAACCTCATTGGAGTCAATATCAGTTTCGAGCAACTCGTCATGGCTGCGCAACTCCATCCCCACCGCAAGCGCGTTAACGTCGGTCTGCTCGTAGCCGACGCGGTGCGACTGCCATTTGCAGACGCCAGCTTCGATGCAGTGCTGGGCGTCGAGTCGGCATTCCACTTCCGTACCCGCAAGGCCTTTTTCGCGGAAGCGCTGCGCGTGCTGAAGCCCGGCGGTCGTCTGGCCTTGGCGGATCTGTGCGGTGTCGAGCATCGGCTTGCAGCGAAGGATCGTCTGGCGGAATTCGCCGGTCGCTCGTTCTGGCAAATCCCGAAGGAAAACCTGGTGCCGAGCGCCGAGTATGCCACGCAGCTGCAGGCAACTGGATTCTCCAACGTCTCGGTAAAGTCGATCTGGCACCAGGTGTACCCGCGCTTCGCTGAATATGCACGCCACCGATTACGTGTGCCGGAGGTGGCAGCACGCCTGTCGCCGGTTTTCCGGCGTATGCTTATTGCCAGTCTGGGTGCCCGCCACAAGCTCGACCCCGTGGCGATGGACTATGTGTTGGTTAGTGCGCACAAACCGACCACGGCGGGGTCCTTGACATGTTGATCGAACCCGTGGCCGTGCTGATCGTGACGCTGCCGTTGCTGACGTTTTTGGCTTTGTCGCTTGGCGAATGTGTACTGCGGACGGTGCCCGCGCGGGGACAGGAAACGGGCGCGGATATGGTGATAAACCTCAGTGGTTTCGCCATGCAGGGCGCGTTGATTCCAGCGATCGGCTACCTGTTCAGCCATAGTCTGTTGCCGCGACTGGCACCAGCCGGGGAGGGTGTACTGGGTTTCGGCTTCTGGGGGGCGTTCCTGCTGTGTCTGGTCGGAGTCGACTTTCTGTACTATTGGCAGCACCGGCTCTTTCACCGCATCGGCCTGCTCTGGCGACTGCATCGCTGCCATCACGCCGCGCCGACTCTTTCCGTTTGGGTCACCGCACGCAATTCGCTGCTAACACACTTTCTGTTCGTCTATCTGCTGGTCAATCCGTGGCTGGCGTACCTCGCGGGATCGGTGGAGGGCTTCCTGCTGGCTGCATCGGTGACTGCCAGTCTCGATCTCTGGCGCCACACCAGGCTTGCACCGGCGCCCTACTGGTCCGCGCTCGAGTGGTTGTTGATCACGCCGCGGCTGCACCACCGGCATCACGACGCGGCGGATCCGCGTAAAAACTTTGGCGCCAATCTGTCGGTCTGGGACCGGCTGTTCGGCACCCTGCGGGCCGGTAGCGCCTATCCCTCAGCCTATGCGGTTGCGGATGCACCGGACCCCTGGTCTCAGCTCCTGCACCCGCTTTCGGTCGGTCACGCGCTCGACCCCCGCCGTCGCGTCTGAAATTGCAGGAGGTTCCGATTGCACCCTGATCTCGCCCAACGCCAGCCACGCTCGTTGCTGGACGATGTCTCGACCTGCCGCAAGCTGTCGCTGAACCTGCGCCGCAACACCGACCAGGATCACACTGCACAGATCGACGCCTGCGCTGCGGCGTTCCGCTACGAGGACTGCCGGGACAGCTACTGGAATCCTGAAGATTTTTCCTTGCTGTGGGGTACAAAAGTTTGGCAACAGGCGAGCGCGGCGCAACGCGTCATCCTCAACCAGCTCTACTGGGTCGCGTACTACGCGCAGATCGTGTCGGCGGAGATTGCCACGATCCTGCTCAACCAGATCGCGGCCGCCGGCATGTTCAGCCTGGAAGACTTTCGCCTGGTGTGCGACAACCTCGATGTCGAGACCAAGCAGGAACGGGCGCACATCAACGCGTTCAAGAAGGTCGGCGAAGATGTTGAGCACAAGCTCTTCGGGGAGCGGCTATTTACCTATCCGATGCGCAGCCTGTACGCCCATACGATGGTGTTCGCCGATACCAATGCGGCGCGCCTGTTTTGGCGCAGACTTCAGCTGCAGGCATTCATGCTGATGTCGACCAGTAATGCGTTTCTCGGCAGTCAATACTTGCTGATCCGGGGCCTGCGAACACTCAACGGCAAGCTGATCCAGCACCGGCTCGGCGAGTTCTATCGAAACCACCCGGACCAGGCTCATGCGCCCGTCCCCTCGGCCATCAGTCGGCACCATTTCCTCGACGAATCGTTCCACTTTCATACCTCGCGGGTTGTCGGGCTCGAAGTCCCGCGCTCGCTGCCGCAGCCGACGGCATTCGAGAAATGGTTGGTCAATCGAGGCGTGGCGGGCTGTCAGCGCGACCACTTCCACTTCTCGGTTGGACTCAACGGCATTTTCTGGTACGACCCGGCTACTTTCCCGGTGATCTACAAGCTGTTCCGCTCGAGGGTATTCGCTATGGACCACGGCCAGGCGATGCAGATGCTGGCCGCCTGTTTTACGGAGGAATCCGAAGGCTTACATGCCGCAGAGGAGACGCACCGCCTTGCTGCCGATTCCTACTGCGCCTTCGTGGAGGGGGTCGCGCACCTCAATCCGCAGAACAAGGAGATGCGCCTGATGCGCGCCAACAGCATCGAGCGCTACCTCAGGCACAATCGCCTTGCGCTGGCCCGGTTTAGACCCCCGGCGCCGCAATGAAGTTACACCGCGTCGAGTTTCCCGGCACGACCTTCGCGCCGATCGAGTTGCCCGACCTGGCGAGCTTGCCGCTGCACCTGACCGTGCAGAACTCGCCTTTGTTGTTCGGTTGCCGCAGCGGCCTGTGTGGGACGTGTCTGATCGAGGCCGAGTCGGATGAGCCATTGCCGGCACCCGACCTCGCCGAGGTCGAGGCCCTGGAGATCTACGCGCCCGGGAATCCGCGCGCACGGCTTGCCTGCCAGCTGCTGGTGTCAACCGATCTGCGCATCCGCAAGCTCGAAAGTGAGTGAACACCACAGGTGATCACGACCTTTGGTGGTGACTTACGGAGACTAAATGGGCACCGCATTTGCGCGTCTTGCAGACTGGATTCTGAATCACCGTATCATTGTCTTCTGCATGATAATTGTGACGCTGGGCGTCGCGCTCGTGGGTATGGGGCGGCTGGAGGTCGCCTTGAGTCCACGCGCGTTCGTGGCTAGCGATAGCCCAGCGGGTCGGGACCTGGATCG
>JBDNAP010000019.1:0-6636 GCA_039768325.1 Thiogranum sp. | reverse complement strand
ATGACAAGCAGCTGTGCTGGATCGATATCCATGCACACCCCGAAATGCTGCAGGCCTACGGCTTAACACTGACCCAGGCCATGCAGCGCATGCATGTGATGGAAAGCGATGGCCGCATGGTCAGCGGGGCGGCCGCATTCACTGTGATGTGGCGACGTCTCCCACGCTACCGACCGTTGGCATGGGTGGTGTCCTTAACCGGCGTATTCTGGCTGGCCGAAAAGGCCTATTCACGCTTTGCTCGCTGGCGTTGGAAGGGCCGCTGCGACCAGGTCTGTGGAAGACCCTGATATTTTTCCTGGTTGATATCTTTATGAGCCATGTCGCTTGCTTGTTTTTATGGGCTCTCGCCGCGTTGAGCCCGGGCGTTTTTCAAACGGTTGCTGCAGCGGAAAGCAGAGCACCACTGGCCCTGACGGGCGCCACTATTTTCGACGGTACTGGTGCGTCTGTCACGGAGGGCGTCATTCTGATAAGGGGCGAGCGGATTGCGGCGATTGGCCCGCGCGAACAAGTCAGCCTACCCGATGATGCGGAGATTATTGACCTCAACGGACACTGGATTATTCCCGGACTGATCGACGCACATGTGCACTTTTTCCAGTCGGGCAGCCTGTATACCCGTCCGGATGTCGTCGACTTGCGCCGTTTATGGCCTTACGCAAATGAGATCGCTTGGATAAGAGAGCGTCTGCCAGCCACCCTCACGCGCTACCTTGCAAGCGGGGTCACCTCAGTTGTCGACATGGCAGGACCCGAGTGGGTGCTCGAAGTACGCGACCTGGCAAAACAGACAGCAACTGCACCGCGAATTGCAGCCGCCGGCCAAGGCCTTGCACCCGGTTTGCCACCGGCACTGAGCGGTGAATACGCACCGGGAGTCATCGTCCGTAATCCGCAGGACGCTCGCATTGCGGTTAACAGGCTGGCAGCTAGACGCCCTGATCTACTCAAGATCTGGTTTGTACCGACACCCGCCATGGACCTCGATAAGGAGTTTGCCTGGATCCACGCCGCCATCGACGAGAGTCATGCCCTGGGCCTTCGCGTTGCCGCCCACGCCACTGATCTGAAACTGGCCAGGCGCATGGTACGGGCCGGGGTCGATATCCTGGTACACAGTGTTGACGACGAACCGGTCGATGAGGCCTTTATTGACTTGCTGAAACAACGGGACGTCATCTATGTGACTACGCTTGGTGTATCCGAGGGATACCGAGAAGCCCTGACGCAGAACATCCAGCTCAGTGATTTCGAGCGCCGCCTCGGTGACCCGGCGGTGATTGCCAGCCTGAATGATCTCTCCGAACGTTTCCCACGCTACCGACGAGCAAAAGCGTTACCTGACACTGGAACCGCATTGAGAAACCTGGCGTCTGTGCATGCCGCGGGTATCACGGTCGCGGCAGGCAGCGATGCCGGTAACATCGGTACTCTGCATGGTCCGGCACTGCATCGGGAACTGGAGTTGATGTCACAGGCGGGACTCTCGCCGCGTGAGATTCTGGTAACAGCGACCCGCAACGGCGCACTAACCATGGGTCGCGAGCATGATCTGGGTACCCTGCAACCCGGCAAGCTGGCTGACATGCTCATAATGCACGCCGACCCGCTTGAGGATATTCGGCACACCCGTAACATCACCGCTGTTGTCAAGGGCGGTGTCCTATATCGGCCTGAACAGCTGATGCGCAAACTTCAGAAAAACCAAGCCTCGGATGCAAATGCTTCAATCAGGAACCAGCCACGGTCGGCATTGTCAGAAAGTGCATTACACATAATGATCGACTAATGCCACGCCTAATCGTCATTGCAGTACTGATCCTGTTCGGCTCCGCCTGCAGCCGCACCGAGCTCGCTTACCGCAAGGCCGACTCGCTGCTGGAGTACTACACCTGGAAGACCGTTCGTACCAGTGCCGCTCAGCGAAATCAATGGCAGCCAGTACTGCAAACCACGCTGCGCCACCACCGTGAACAGGAATTACCCCTTGTTATCGCCTACCTGGATCTGGCCGCGCGTATCGTCCGGGAAACAGATGATTCCGTTGGTGCAGCATGCCTGGTTGATGGGGCACTGCTCCTCTACCAGCGACATGCCCGCCTGGCTGTCGACCTTGCGGTCCCCTTACTTGCAGAGCTTGACGTTACCCAGGTCGAACACCTCGCCGAGTACACGGCACAGCGACAGAAAAACGCCGTCAAACGTTACCACGACCCGGATCCGCAGCGCAGAAAGGCGGCCCGCCAGCAACGGATCACGGACCGGATTGAGCGGTGGACGGGGAAATTGAATGACAGCCAGCGACAGCATGTTAAGGATGCCCTGGAGCGCATCCCTGATTTGAGCGCATCGTGGCTGGCCTATCGGGCACAAAAAACGAACACACTGCTGGCCATGCTGAAGAGCGGCGCAAACGCAGAAGCCCTGCGCGCTTACCTTAATGACTGGTGGGTACACCGGGGTGGGACATCAACCGAAACCAAGCAACACTGGCATGTTGCCAGGCATGACTTTGTCCAGCTTATGGACAAGCTCGCCACCACGCTCACCGACAGGCAGCTCAAAACACTGGAGACACGGCTTGCCAACTTTCGAGAAGAGCTGGCATCTTTCGTGTCGCGCACGCCACAGTCAGTCAAGCTGCAGCTTGTGCCCGCATGTGCTTCCTCACCGGCCTGATTCTCATCCGTCAGCCAGCCCCGGACGGCCGGAAAAACACGCCTGACTATCACAATCGGTGCCCGCGTACGTTTACCAAGGTAACTGCTCACCATCAAAAGCCAGAAACTGTCCTGAGCGTGCCGGCTTGAGGCCGTCCAGAACATCAAGCAAGTAGTTGACACTTTGCTCGGGCGTAAACAACTGCTCAGGCGGCACGTTGTGCTGAAAAGGTCGCGATAAGGCGGTATCTGTGGTGCCCGGATGCAGGGCGGTGACCGCAACATTGGGCAGGCTTCGGCGCCACTCAATGGCGAGTGTCTTAAGGCACATGTTGAGCGCCGCTTTCGAGGCACGGTAACTGAACCAGCCACCCAGGCGGTTATCCTCGATGCTGCCGACCTTTGCAGAGACCGTCGCAAAGACCGCGGGACGGCCATGCCTAAATTTCGCATGCAGGTGTTTGGCCAGCAGCAAAGAAGGCAATGCATTAATGCTCATGCTCTCGATAAAGAAGCTGGGGTCGATTTGACGGATGGTCTTTTCGGGGCCCTTTGACGGTTTATGTAACAGTCCCGCGGTATTGATCAACCAGTCGATTTCACCGACCTGTGCCGCCCAGTCACGGATAGCGGCTTCATTAGTCAAGTCAAGCTGCTGCCAATTGACATTCGGATGCCCGATTTCGGGCGGGTTGCCGCGATGATAGGTTGCAATGATCGTCTCGACGTTGGCTCGGCCGGCGAGCTTTTTCACAAAGGCTGAGCCGATTCCACCCGAACCACCCGCTATCACGATCTTCATTGCCTTCTCCTTACATGCGTCTTTCAGGGACGCGGACGCGATCCGCCTTTACGACTACCATGTCGCTGCAGAATCTTCTGCCCTTCCGCCCGCGCGACACCACGGCGCAGGCTGGCCATGCGCTGCCGGGCAGTCCTGGCTGCCGCCAGGTGGTCAACAACGGGCGATGGATAATCACGACCGATGACACATTCGCTGGCGCCTTGCGTGTGCCGGTCCATTTCCCAGGGCGTGTGAATCCAGCGGTCCGGGACCTGCGCAAGCTGAGGCAGCCAATGACGAATAAAACGGCCCGCCGGATCCTGATCCTGTGACTGTTTGACCGGGTTGTAGATGCGAAAGGTGTTGATGCCCGTGGTACCCGCCTGCATCTGAGTCTGCGCATAATGGATGCCGGGCTCATAATCCGAAAAACGGCGCGCCAGGAACAACGCCGGTTGCCGCCAGTGCAGCCAAAGATGGTAGCTGGCGAATGACATCAGCATCGCCCGCATGCGGAAGTTTATCCAGCCGGATGCCTCGAGCGCCCGCATACAGGCGTCCACGAAAGGAAAGCCGGTTTCAGCCCGGCACCAGGCGTCGAACTTGTCCGTGTCAAACTCACCCTCGCGCAGATTGTCGCAGGCACGGTGCAGGTTCTCGAATTCGATACGCGGCTCACTCTCCAGTTTCTGGATGAAATGACAATGCCAGTGCAAGCGGCCCTCGAAGGCGGCCAGCGCTTTGGCCCAGGTGCCGCGCGCCGCGGCGGGCTGCGCTTTGACTTGCCTGCGACGATTTCGATTGGTTTGCACCACTTCGCGAATGGACAGAGTCCCGTAGGCCAGATGGGGACTGAGTCGCGAGCAGGACTCATAGGCCGTGACCGGACTCGACATTTCGGCGTGATAGGCTTCGCCCCGGCGAGTCAGAAAACTTTCCAATCGTTCCAGTCCATTGTTGCGGCCACCCGGCTGGCGCTGCGCACAGGGATCCGGCTTGATACCAAGGTCCTCAGCATTCGGTATGAGGCCCGGCTCGATGCCTTCCAGCGGCATAAGCTGTTGCGGGGGCAGCGCCTGTGGTGCAGCCATGCGTATTTCCCACTGGCCAGACCAGCCATCCCGCGAAGCCAGGCGGCGCACCACCCCGTATTGCGGCAACTCCTGCCAGGTGATACCGCGGATTTTGAGAAAGTGACGTACCCGCTCATCACGCCGGTAGGTCCAGTCGTTACCGGTCTCCTGGTGAGACCAGATGGCATCGATGCCAACACTCCGCTGCAGCGTTTCCAGTACCTGCGTGATTTCACCGACTCTCACCACCAGTGGCTGACCCAGTGCCGCCAGCGCTTCCCTCAGTTCCAGCAATGACTCTGCAATAAATGCCCAGTGTCTGCCTGCCGCATCGGGCTGCTCCCACAGGCCAGGCTCAATAACGTACAGGGGCAGAACCGGACCCTGTTCGGCTGCCTGGTTGAGGGGCGCATGATCCGCGATGCGGAGGTCGCGTTTGAACCAGACGAGTTGTACACGTGTATTTACCATCGAACAACCTTTACTTGGTAACTGTAACAAAGGGTACCTTCGAGTCCCGACACCGAACATCGTCACTGTGTGAGTTCAAAGCGAACGGCGTAATTGATCGGCCTGCCGACGAATGTCGGTAACCGTCCGAGCATCAAGTCTTTCCAGGTTTCGCCATTGTAGTGCGGTACGCGGGTGGTGCGCGAAACGTTTACGATGCCGCGACAAGAAATCCCAGTACAGTGTTGTGTACGGACAGGCGTTATCCCCCGTGGCATGCGCGGGATTGTAGCGGCAGCCCTTGCAGTAATTGCTCATGCGGTCGATGTACTTTCCGCTGGCAACGTACGGCTTGGAAGCCAGATACCCGCCGTCTGCGTACTGTGACATGCCCAGCGTGTTGGGCAGCTCGACCCACTCCACGGCATCGACATAGACGGCCAGATACCAGGCATGGACTTCCTGTGGCCGCACACCCAGCAGCAAACAGAACAGGCCAGTGACCATCAGACGCTGAATATGATGGGCATATCCGTGGCGCAGGGTCTGTGCAAGGACGTCACCAAGACAAGCCATGTCAGTATCACCGGTCCAGAAAAACGCGGGCAGATCCTGCTCCGCTTCCAGCGCATTTAGCCCGGCATAGTCCGGCATACGCGCCCAGTAGATACCTCGTATGTATTCTCGCCAGCCAAGCACCTGGCGCACGAATCCCTCAACACTGGCCAGCGGTGCAGCATCTTCGTGCAGGGAACGCTCGGCCGCATCAAGGACATCACGCGGATTGAGCAATTTGAGATTCATCGCAGGCGACAGCAGGGAGTGATACAGGAACGGCTCTTCCGTCCACATCGCGTCTTGATAGGTACCAAAGCGTGCCAGCCTGTGTTCAATGAAATCCTGCAGTGCAATCTGCGCATCGGCCGGGGTCACCGGCCAGTCGAAGTCATCGAGGGCACCGGGATGCTCGGGAAACTCGCTGTTGACCAGACTCATTACGTCGCACGTCGTCTCATCCGGTGAGAATGCCGGCGGTGGTGGTAGCTCGGCGGGACCCCGGCGATCAAAGCTCGCCCGGTTGGCCGCGTCAAAGTTCCACTTTCCTCCCAGGGGTTTACCGTCCTGCATCAGGATACCGGTCCGTTTACGCATGGCACGGTAAAAATGTTCCAGGCGTGGCTGCTTGCGTTGGCCCAGCCAGTCCTGGAACGTTGCCGGTTCAACCAGGAAATGGGGGTCCACCACGACCTCCAGCGGCAGATTTGCCTGTCTCACCGTTGCCTCAATCGAGGCCTGCACGCGGGCATCACCGGCCTGAAGCATAACGACACGCTGCGGACGGTTTGTCTTCAGTTCGACCGCGAGTGCGGCCGACAGTGATGCGCGGGCATGCCTGTCCAGGGCTGCATACCACACCTCAATGCCACGTGCCTCGAGGTCATCGCGGAAGTGCCGCATGGCTGACAGGAACAGCACGATGCGTGCCTTGTGGCTCCAGACCTGCGTGGCCTCTTCGCGAACCTCGGCCATGAATACCCGATCCTGCGCGGGATTCAGCGCAGCGACGAGCGGGTGGCCGGGATCCAGCTGATCGCCCAGGATGACTACCAGTCGTTGCTGTGAAGCCTTGGCCTTGGTTTTCACATTTGATGACAATGAAGAATGT
>JBDNAP010000155.1:0-7492 GCA_039768325.1 Thiogranum sp. | reverse complement strand
CGGCAGTCAAATTACTAGAACTCAGCCGCCATGGGAACCGCTATCGCGTAGAGAGCTATGCCGTGGAGCCGTTGCCACCCAATTCCGTGGTCGAAAAAAACATAACCGATGTTGAGGCGGTGGGTGAAGCCGTACGACGAGCCATAAAGCGGGCTGGCGCGCGAACCAGAAACGCCGCCGTTGCCGTCGCTGGATCATCGGTGATTACCAAGGTCGTTCCCATGCCGAACAGCCTGTCGGATGACGAGCTGCATAGCCAGATTGAACTGGAAGCCGACCAGTATGTCCCATACCCGCTTGAAGAAGTCAGCCTCGATTTCGAGGTTCTGGGCCCGACAGACAATAATCCTGATACCGTGAATGTGCTACTGGCTGCCTGCCGGACAGAAACCGTCGATATGCGGACTGCAGCCGTCGAAAGCGGTGGTCTGGATACCAAGGTTGTCGACATCGAAGCCTATACCACGGAAAACGCGTTTCAGCTTCTGCTTGACCAGGTCCCTGACCAGGGTATGGAAAAGACGGTTGCCATGATTGATATAGGCGCAACCATGACAACGCTCAACGTACTGCACGACACCAGTCTGATTTACACACGTGATCAGGTGTTCGGTGGCAAACAACTCACGGAAGAAATCATGCGCCGCTATGGACTCTCTTATGAAGAAGCCGGCATGGCTAAACGCCAGGGCGGTTTACCGGAAAACTACGAACCCGAAGTGCTGGAGCCTTTCAAGGAAGCGATGTGCCAGCAAGTCAGTCGCACGCTGCAGTTTTTCTTCGGTTCCAGCCAGTACAACAGCGTCGACCAGGTCATTCTGGCCGGTGGTAGTGCATCGGTTCCGGGTGTTGCGGAGCTCATTCAGGACCGTCTTGGCATTGAAACCATCATTGCCAACCCATTTGCTTCCATGTCTCTGTCTTCGCGCGTCAAACCACAGTCTTTGAGTAATGACGCACCTGCACTGCTGATCGCATGCGGACTGGCAATGAGGAGCTTCGACTAATGGCACACATCAACCTGTTACCCTGGCGCGACGAACTGCGCAAACAGAAGCAGCAGCAATTTGCTGTGGTCGGCGCAGGCGCAGCAATTATGGGCGCCCTGCTGGTCCTGCTGGCTCACATGCAAATGGAAGGCCTGATTGACAAGCAAAACCAGCGCAATCAGTTTCTGAATATGGAGATCGCAGAACTGGACTCTAAAATCACTAAAATCAAGAACATGGAGAAGACCAAAAACGCCTTGCTGGCACGCATGGATATCATCCAGCAGCTGCAGCGCAGCCGCCCGCAAAGTGTGCATCTCATGGATCAGCTGGTCTATACCCTGCCCGATGGCGTATATCTGAACAAAATCGACCAGAAAGGCCAGGCGCTGACCTTGAGCGGTGTAGCCCAGTCCAATGCACGCGTATCCGCTTACATGCGCAACATTGACGGCTCACACTGGATGGCCCAACCAAAACTCGACGTCATAGAAACCAAGGACAATGAACGCAGACGTAGCGCTGAATTCGTGTTGCGCGCCAATCAGGCGACCTCGACTCCACCCCAAGAAGCCGGGGAGGAGCAAAGCTGATGAATATCTCTGAACTCAACGATCTGGACTTGAGCAATATCGCCAACTGGCCGCTGCCCGCTCGTATCGCTGTTATCGCCATGGTCTTTGTTGGTGTACTGGGACTCGGCTACTGGCTGGACATCAAAGACCAGCGCATCAGCCTGGAGAAAGCTGAAAACAAGGAAACCGAGCTGCGTCAGACTTTCGAATCCAAAGCCAAGAAAGCCGCCAACCTGGCCGCCTACGAGCAACAGCTCGAAGAGATGAAGGCGTCCTTCGGCGCCATGCTCCGCCAGCTGCCTAACAAGACGGAAGTGGCCGAACTGCTGGTCGATATTTCACAGACCGGTCTGGCCAGCGGACTCGAGTTTGAATTATTCAAACCACAAGGTGAAGTTCCGAAAGAGTTCTATGCGGAGCTGCCTATCAGTATTCGCGTTAAAGGCGACTATCATGAATTCGGTAATTTTATCAGTGGGGTAGCCGCATTACCCCGCATTGTCACCGTACACAATATTGAGATGGAGCCGGGCAAAGTCGACGGTCAGCTAACCATGGATATGCTGGCCAAAACCTATCGCTATATTGATGAAGAGGAAGAAGGAGGTGCCCAATGATCCGTCGGCACAACACAGCCTGGACCGTTTCTGTCTGTCTGCTGGCTGGAAGCCTGGCAGCGTGCAGCGGCAACAACACGGAAGATCTGCGTTCCTACGTAGAGGCTGTGAAATCGCGCCAGCATGCGCGTATCGATCCTCTGCCAGAGTTTACACCGTTCGAGACCCACTTGTATGAAGCTTCAGGGGAACGCGACCCGTTTACACAGCCTGTCTATTCAGCGCCCAAAACCCAGCCCGCACACGCTTCGGGCAACGGGATTCAACCGGACCGCACTCGTGCACGCGAACCATTGGAAGCCGAACCGCTGGATAGTCTGCGTATGGTTGGAACACTCGAGCGCCAGAATAACTCATGGGCCCTGATACGCATGAGCGACAGCACGATACACCGTGTAAAACCTGGAAACTTCATGGGCCAGAACCATGGAAAGATCGTTCAGATTACAGAATCGGAACTTGAACTCACCGAGATCGTACCGGATGGCCTCGGGGGATGGATGGAACGCCAGGCTGCACTGGCACTCAGTGAGTAATTTGGAGATAAAAACGATGAACGCGAAAGAGACAAAATGGAACCCCGCGGCACAAGGTGCATCACTCCTTAACCGCTTGACTGGAAACGGAATAGTGATCCTCACCCTGCTTCTTATGGTGAGTACCTGGAACACTGTGCACGCCGCTGAGCCACAACAGCTGAATGCGCTGCAGGAAATTAATTTTGCCGGACTGCCCGGTGACCAGGTGCAGATTACACTCAAACTCAGCCAACCTGCCTCGATTCCGGCGAGCTTTACCATAGATAACCCGGCACGGATCGCTTTCGATCTTCCCGCCACCAAGAGCGAGCTGGCAAAACGATCTCAAGCAATCGGTATCGGTCCAGCCAAGAGCATTACTGCGGTCGAAGTTAAAGGCCGAACCCGCATAGTGATGAACCTGTTTGAGATGGTTCCTTACGAAACCCGCGCCGACGGCGACCAGATTATTGTTGTACTCGGCGGCAACGGGACAACTACCAGCAGTGCCCCTGCGCCATTCATGGTCCCTGCTGCTACGCCGGCAAGTTCCGGACATCGCGCCGTCACCGATGTCGATTTCCGTCGTGGCGACCAGGGAGAAGGCCGCGTCATAATTACCCTGTCTGATCCGTCCATTCCGGTGGACATGCGCCAGGAAGCGGGCAAAATCGTGCTTGATCTGAAAAATGCCAGCCTGCCGGAAGCGTTACAGAGGCGCCTGGACGTCACCGACTTCGCGACACCGGTGAAAATTATTGATACAGAGTCCAGGGGCGGCGGTATTCGCATGAAAATATCCGCTATTGGTCCGTACGATCACCTGGCCTACCAGTCAGACAATCAGTTCACCGTTGAGATACGCGAGACCACCAAGGAAGAGAAGGAAGAACGCCGCAAACAGGAGTTTGGTTATACCGGTGAACGCCTGTCTCTCAACTTCCAGGATATCGAAGTTCGTTCAGTGCTGCAGCTGCTGGCTGACTTCACCGGCACCAACATCGTGGTCAGTGACACGGTTGGCGGCAACCTGACCCTGCGTATGCAGAACGTACCCTGGGATCAGGCTCTGGATATCGTTCTCAAGACCAAGGGTCTCGCCAAACGTGAAAACGGTAATGTCATGCTGATCGCGCCGAGTGAAGAGATAGCAGCGCGCGAAAAGCTGGAACTCGAGTCACAGCGACAAATCGAGGAGCTGGCCCCCCTGTACTCTGACTTTATTCAGATTAACTACGCCAAGGCATCCGAACTCGCCGAACTGCTGCAGAGTGAAGACAGTTCATTGATGTCGGATCGTGGCAAGGTGACGACGGATGAACGCACCAATACCCTGCTGATCCAGGATACAGCAGAAAAACTGGAGCAAATCCGCCGCATGGTCGCATTGCTGGATATCCCGGTCCGTCAGGTCCTGATTGAGTCGCGGATCGTCATCGCAAACAATGATTTCTCGCGCGATCTGGGTGTGAAATTCGGTGCCAGCGCTAACTCCACCAATGGTGACCGCTTCATCGTCGGCGGCGGTACCCAGCCGGGCGATATCAATTATGGATTCAACCCCGGTTTCGAAGTCCCCGCCGGCAGCGGCAACGAAGGACTGCTGGTTAACCTGCCGGTAGCCAATCCGTCCGGCTCGCTGGGACTGGCGCTCGGCAAGGTCGGCAGCAGCCTCATCCAGCTGGAACTGAGTGCCATGCAGCTGGAGGACCGCGGCGAAGTCATCTCCAGCCCGAGGGTTATCACCTCGAACCAGCAGGAGGCATCCATCCAGCAGGGTGTGGAAATACCCTACCAGGAAGCAACCTCCAGTGGTGCCACCTCAATCAGCTTCAAAGAGGCGGTGCTGGAGCTGAAAGTCACCCCGCAGATCACACCTGATGACAATATCATCATGGATCTGAAAGTGAGCAAGGACAACGTGGGCGAAATCTTCTTCGGTGTCCCCAGCGTCGATACCCGCAACGTACGTACCCGGGTTCTGGTGGAAAATGGTGAAACCCTGGTTCTGGGTGGCATTTACGAGCAGGAAAGGGGTAAACAGGTTGAACGCATCCCCTTCTTCGGCTCACTTCCCGGTGTTGGCTGGCTGTTCAAGACAGAAGCCAAAACAGACCAGAAACAGGAACTGCTGATATTTGTAACACCTAAAATCATCAAGCAGGGTATAGCTGCCGTGAATTACTAGCTAACACTTGTACCGCAAGGCGGTTTCTGGCAAAACTGCCCGACATGGGAAATATGTCGGGCAGTTTTTTTTTGGTCGGGCCCATGGGGGCCGGCAAGTCCACCATCGGGCGCCAACTGGCGCGTTGCCTGAAACTGAAATTCGTCGACAGCGACAGGACGATCGAAATCCGTACCGGCGTCGATATCCCGCTGATCTTTGAACTGGAAGGAGAACCCGGATTCCGCAAAAGGGAGCGGAAAGTCATCGACGAGCTGACCACGGAGCCGGGGATCGTTCTGGCAACGGGGGGGGGCGCCGTCATGGACAGACTCAACAGACAACATATGGCCTCTCGGGGCTGCGTCATCTACTTACACACCTCGGTTGAACAACAGCTTCAGCGTACAGCGCATGACCGCAACCGTCCGCTGTTACAGACAGCTAACCCAAAACAGAAACTCCAGGAATTAACAGAAGTCCGTGATCCCCTGTATCGGGAGATTGCTGACTGGATTATCGAAACCGATGGCTGCCGGGTACGCGACGTGGTTCAGCAGATCGTTCAGAAAATTGAGCAATCCTCATGAGGAGCCTTGGATGAGCCGTGAAACGGGGCTAATGACTTACATGTATTCCGTAGCTGCAGAAACCGACAGCGATATTTTGGCCTGGGCCCGGAATTCGATTATTCTAGCGCTATGAGAAAAACCCTGGAACTCGATCTCAGTGAACGCAGTTATCCCATCCATATAGGACCAGGACTGATATCACAGCCTGAACTGTACCGGCCACATATCCGTGGCCGCCAGCTTATGCTGGTAAGCAATGAAACTGTCGCCCCGCTCTACCTGCCAATGGTACGCGAGGCGCTGAACGGCTATCAGCTTGAGCAGGTCATTCTTCCGGATGGGGAGGCATTCAAAACCCTGGAAATCCTTAAGCAGATATTTGACGCCTTACTGGAAAAACGCTTCAACCGCAGCTGTTGCCTGGTCGCTCTGGGTGGCGGTGTTATTGGCGACATGACCGGTTTTGCCGCAGCGAGCTACCAGCGCGGGGTCGACTTCATCCAGATTCCGACCACCTTACTGGCGCAGGTGGATTCTTCAGTGGGTGGCAAAACCGGCGTCAACCACCCGCTCGGCAAGAACATGATTGGCGCCTCCACCAGCCACGCTGCGTGCTGGCAGACACCCGCACCCTGGATACACTCGATGACAGGCAACTGTCCGCCGGTCTTGCAGAAATCATTAAATATGGCTTAATCGGTGATGTCGGATTTTTTGCCTGGCTCGAACAAAACATGGATCAGCTACTGGCGCGTGACACTGGAGCGATGATTTATGCTATCGAACACTCCTGTCGGTGCAAAGCGGATATTGTCGCCGCCGATGAACGTGAGCGCGGCAAACGCGCGCTGCTTAACCTTGGGCATACCTTTGGTCATGCCATAGAAACAGGTATGGGTTATGGCAGCTGGCTGCACGGAGAAGCCGTGGCCGCCGGCATGGTCATGGCCGCAGACCTGTCTGCACGCCATGGCTGGTTATCGGCGACCGACTTCGAACGCATACGAACTCTGCTGGCACGCGCAAAACTCCCTGTTGCTGCACCGAAGGAAATGAGTCGCGAGCGGTTTCTGGATTTGATGGCGGTGGATAAAAAAGCCCTCGACAATGGTCTGAGGCTGATCTTGATGGACGGCATCGGCCGATCAAAAGTCTGCGACACCTTTGAACCCGGGCTGCTGGAGCAGACACTCGACCCAGAGTTACCACTGACCGCGCCATGAATACCGAATCCGGCGAATCGTTTTTCAGCGCTAGGCCCGCGCCCTATGCCGCAGCCGATGCCGTTTCCCGCGGACGGCGCTATGCGGAGCCGTCGCCAACTTACCGCAGCGAGTTTCAGCGTGATCGGGACCGGATTATCCATGCTGCCGCCTTCCGTCGACTCGAATACAAAACCCAGGTATTCGTCAATCACGAAGGCGACCTGTTTCGCACCCGTCTGACACATTCGATCGAAGTTGCGCAGATCGCCCGCTCCATCGCCCGTGCGCTGCGGCTTAATGAGGATCTGACCGAAGCCATCGCACTGGCCCATGACCTTGGCCACACACCCTTCGGTCACGCAGGCCAGGACGCCCTTAACGCGTGCATGAAAGAGTACGGGGGCTTCGAACACAACCTGCAATCCCTTCGTGTTGTGGAAGAACTGGAAGAAAAGTATGCCGACTTCCCGGGTTTAAACCTGACTTTTGAAACCCGCGAAGGTATCGTCAAACACTGCTCTGCGAAAAATGCTGTTGAACTCGGCGAGCTGGGCGAACGTTTTCTCAAAAAACAGCAACCCAGTCTGGAAGCGCAACTCACCAACCTGGCCGATGAGATCGCTTATAATAGTCATGATGTCGACGATGGCCTGCGCGCAGAACTGATTCATATCGACCAGCTGAATGAAATCGCGCTGTTTCACCAGCAATATCAAGAAGTAAAACAACGCTACCCGGATTTATCGCAGCGCCGGACCATTCATGAAGTGGTACGCAGATTGATCAACTGCCAGGCGGTCGACCTGGTTCAAGCCAGCAACCAGCTGTTGCAACAGAGTCGCCCTGCCG
>JBDNAP010000018.1:0-3563 GCA_039768325.1 Thiogranum sp. | reverse complement strand
GAAATACAGGTGCATGTACAAAAGCATCATCAGCCAGCCCAGGCCCTGCATAATGTGAATGTGCAGGCCGACGGTGCTCATTCCGTCAAACAGCTTGAACACCATCCAGTAGCCGGTGACCAGCAGCAGAACCACGGATAACCAGACCCAGGGGAAAAAGCGCACGAAAACCTGTGACCAGAGTTGCAGTCGTTGAGGGGGCTGGAATTGCTGAACCGCCACAGGACGCAACACCTGATGGGCGAAGAACATGCCGCCGACCCAGAGGACCGCGGAGAGTATGTGCAAGCTGATGGCCAGGGCGGATAGTGTCATGGGTTTACCTCGAAGGACGGCTGTCCTTTTTTTCAAAATTGGTTTTTAACCAGCCGTATACGCGGCGGTTAAGCATGTCTTCCGAGCCAACAAAGAAATGATCGGCGCCTTCGATTTCCAGCTGTTGATAGTTTGAATTACCGGCTTTGCGGGCGGCTTTTTGTCGTGCTTTTACCGAGCGCAATACCCCCGCCTGGTCACGGCTGCCATACAGATCGAGTACCGGGACCCGGATCTTCTCCAGCGCCAGAATGCTGTTCATCTTGTCGTTCACAGCGGTCGCGCTGAGGCCAATGGCGATAAACCCCTGTATCTCCTGTTGTCCCTGGTTACTGAGATAACTGGCGGCCATACTCGCACCGAGGCTGTGGCCGATCAGAACGATGGTCTGGTTACTCTGTTCACGCAGGTATCTGACTGCTGCTTCTATGCGAGGTGCAACCTCATCAAACAAGGGGTCGTAGTCTATCAGCGCCGCATCATTGGCCAGAACCGGCATCTGGATGGACAGTGTCGACCAGCCGTGATCGGGCAGATCACTGCGCAAGGGATTTATGATATCCGGCCAGTCCGGATGTGCGCCCATACCGTGCGCCAGGATCGCCGCCCGGCCTGTCGGCCCGTCGGCGGCCTCGGTGAAGATACCCATAAACGCGGTGCCGCCGGCCTCCAGTTGGATGGAGTCCCCCACCACCAGGCCATCGGCAATCTGTGCTGACCAGCGTTTTTCCTTCTCAAGGTCAGAGGCGGCACCGGCGCGGGTCCAGGAGAATATGAAAATAACAATAAATAACAAGAAGTTTAATGATTTTGTCATGGCGTGCTCGTGGTTGTTGTCAGGATGGAAAATTCTATCTCTCCGGACGGGCTGCAATCGTTCCAATGATCGGGTAAAGTGCGCGGTCTTGATTTACCACCAGATTTTAACTTCATGAGGCCCGGATTATGCCAGATTACCAAATCGCACCCTCTATTTTGTCGGCGGATTTCGCCCGTCTGGGAGAAGAAGTGGATAACGTCCTCAAATCCGGGGCCGATATTGTCCACTTCGACGTTATGGACAACCACTATGTTCCCAACCTGACAATTGGCCCGTTGATCTGCGAGGCACTGCGCAAGCACGGTGTGACCGCGGAGATAGATGTGCATTTGATGGTCAAACCGGTTGACCGCATCATTCCCGACTTTGCCAAGGCGGGCGCCAGCTACATCACTTTCCATCCGGAAGGCAGCGAACACGTCGACCGTAGCCTGCAACTCATCAAGGCCGAGGGCTGCAAATCGGGTCTGGTGTTCAACCCCGCCACGCCGCTGGATTATCTCAACTACGTTATCGATAAAGTCGATATGGTCTTGCTGATGTCGGTAAACCCGGGTTTCGGTGGCCAGAGTTTCATTCCCAGCGCGCTCGACAAATTGCGCGAGGCACGCAGGATTATCGATGCTTCCGGCCGTGATATACGCCTCGAAATCGACGGTGGTGTGAAGGTCAACAATATCCGCGAGATCGCCGCAGCGGGTGCGGATACCTTTGTTGCAGGTTCCGCTATTTTCGGCGCAGCGCAGGACAGTGACCCGAACGACTACGACAGCGTGGTGCAGGCGATGCGCGACGAGCTGGCGAAGGTTTAAACCATGCGTGGGTACGGGTCGCCGAAGTGATGTAACGAGAGTGATACAAGATGTTAAATAACAAACCGGAAATGATTCTCATCGACGTTGACGGCACCATGGTAGACAGCGTACCGGACCTTGCATTTTGTGTTGACGAAATGATGCAGATGCTGGGGCGTGAGCCCCGGGGTGAGCAGCGGGTGCGAGACTGGGTTGGAAATGGTGTCGAGCGTCTGGTGCGTCGGGCTCTGATCGGTCAGCTCGACGGCGAGCCCGATGAGGCGGATTTTGAGAGGGCTTTTCCGGTTTTTCTGGATCTGTATGCAAAAAACACCTGCAAACGCTCGGTACTATACCAGGGCGTGCGTGAAGGACTGGATTATCTCGACGCCAGCGGCTATGCACTGGGATGTGTGACCAACAAGGCCGGGCGTTTTACAGTGCCATTACTCAAGGCTCTGGGCATATTCGATTTTTTTGCCATCGTGATCAGCGGCGATACACTGGAATACAGTAAACCGCATCCTGCACCATTGCTGCATGCAGCGGAGTTCTTTAAGGTGGATCCAGCGCATGCCTTGATGGTCGGGGATTCGGTCAGCGATGTTAAAGCGGCGCGCGCTGCCGGCTTCATGATTGCCTGTTTGCCCTATGGTTATAACCATGGCGAGGATATACGCAGCGCCAAACCGGACCTGCTGATTGACACTTTGGCCGATCTCAGAACCGAACTCGAACAAGCTGCATGATGATCACCGTAGAGACAGGGCCGCAAAAACACAAGCAACGATGGTGGAGCTGATCCGTTTTCTGTCGTTCGTGTTTAACCTATGCCTCAACGGTGCGGGCCATGACTCCTGAAAAATTCCTGCAACTTGTCGATCGCGGCCATAAGCGCATACCGGTCACCCGTGAGGTACTGGCCGACCTTGATACGCCCCTGAGTACCTACCTGAAGCTGGCCAATGGCCGCTATTCCTATCTGTTTGAATCCGTGCACGGTGGTGAAAAATGGGGGCGTTATTCCATTATCGGGTTGCCGTGCCGAACGGTGGTGCGTATCCACGGCGAGTGTATCGGGACCTATACGGATGGCGGGCTCGTCGAAGAAGTTCATAGCAGTGATCCCCTGCGCTGGGTAGAAGCCTTTCAGCGGCGCCACCAGGTGCCGGAGATTTCCGCTCTGCCACGTTTCTGTGGCGGGCTGGTGGGCTACTTCGGTTACGATGCGGTGCGTTATATCGAACCGAAATTGAAAGACGGTGACAAGGACGATCCCTTGCAGACACCGGACATCCTGCTGATGGTATCGGATGAGGTCGTGGTGTTTGACAATCTCAGCGGCAAGTTGCTGATGGTGGTACATGTCGATGCCAGTCGGCCGGATGCCTGGGAGTGTGCTCAGGTACGGCTTGATGAACTGATGCAGCAGTTGCGCCAGCCGGTGAATATTCCGGGTATGCTCAAGGAGCCGCGCCAGGTGTCGGAAGATGATTTTGTATCGGGTTTCACCCGCGAGGGTTTTGAAGCCGCAGTGAAGCGCGTAAAGGAATATATCGTGGAAGGCGATGCCATGCAGGTGGTGTTGTCGCAGCGTTTATCGATTCCCTATCAGGCGCCGCCACTGGACCTGT
>JBDNAP010000154.1:0-2707 GCA_039768325.1 Thiogranum sp. | reverse complement strand
GAGCACGGGGCCAGCGCACGTAACTAGTTGTAAATAAAGCGCTTCTATTTTTGGTTTGGGACTCATAATCCCTTGGTCCCAGGTTCGAGTCCTGGCGGGCCCACCATAAGAAACAATCGGTTAGGATTTCGACCATTGTAATCCCTGCATGCTTCGGTACACTTTCGGTACACCCGTGTACCGAAAGACACTGTGGCAACGATTACCAAGACACCCTCGAAGACATGGAAGGCGATCGTACGCAAACGCGGCTGGCCGACCACCATCAAGACGTTTCGCACCAAACGCGATGCCGAGGACTGGGCGCGAAGCACTGAAGACGAAATGGTGCGCGGTGTTTATATTGACCGCGCCAACGCCATCCAGCTGCTGCTCAAGGCCGCGCTCGACCGCTACCTGCAGGAAGTTTCTTCAACCAAGAAGCCTAGTACGCATGCGGCCGAACAGCACAAGGCCAAGGCGCTGAAGGCCGAGCTCGGTGACTACAGCCTGGCCGCTCTCAATCCGAGTCTGATTGCCAAGTACCGTGATGATCGGCTGGCAGCCGGCAAGTCGGCGAATACCGTACGGCTGGAACTCTCCCTGCTCTCACACCTGTTCACCATTGCCATCAAGGAGTGGCGGCTGGGACTGATCTACAACCCGGTCATGAATATCCGCAAGCCGCCCCCCGGACAGGGACGCAACCGGCGACTGAGCGCCGATGAGGAAACGATTCTGCTCGAGGCCTGCGACAACTACTCCAACCCGATGCTGGGCTGGATTGTGCGCACGGCACTCTCAACCGGGATGCTCGCCGGCGAAATCATCAGCCTGCGCCGTGACCAGGTCGATCTGGCACGCCGCGTGGTGCGCCTCACCGACACCAAGAATGGCAGCGCCCGCACCGTCCCGCTCACCCACAAAGCAGAAAATATTTTTCGCATGGCGCTAAGCAATCCCGTACGCCCATTCGATACCGACTTCATCTTCTGGGGTGAACCTGGCCGGGACGGCAAACGACGGCCATATGAATTCCGCATGGCCTGGAAAAAGATTATCAAGGATACAAAGATCAACAACCTGCGTTTCCACGACCTGCGCCACGAGGCAGTCTCGCGCCTGGTCGAAGCGGGCCTCGGCGATCAGGAAGTTGCATCAATCTCCGGCCACAAGTCCATGCAGATGCTCAAGCGCTACACTCACCTGCGGGCTGAGGATCTGGTGGATCGACTGGATCAGCTGATGGGCTGACTACCTCCTTCATCGTTCGCGTTATTTATCAAGCTGGAAAGCAGGCCTGTGGCGGTGCGCTTTCGATGCTATTTATCCCACTGTCTTATGGCAATCTTGTGTCTCCATATTTAACCAATGGAGATCACGAGTGATGCAAGCCACCGACAGGCTGTAGCTTGGTAATTCTGGAACAGCATTGCGCGTTGACACGGCAATTAAAGGGGTTTTATAGCACATTGCTAAGAGTTTAGTTCTGGATATCGCGTAGCATATTGTTCAATCTCGTGTCTCCGAATCACGCACAAGGAGATCACTGACTATGCAAGACACTGCAAGCCTCAGCACGGCTACACTGGAGAACCAACTCACCGAACGTTCCGGTCTGTTGCTTTCACAAACACAACTGGCGGCACTACTGGGCCGCACCACCGGCGGTCTCCGCTACAGCCTTTGCTATCCCTGCGACCAGCAGACCCGGGACCTGAAGGCCAGCGGTCGCAAGATAGGACGGCGTATCTACTACCCGGCCAACGAGGTCGCTCAGATCATCATCGGAACCGGAGAGTCATGAGTCAGACTATTATCCGTGCACCCCGCCGCCATCGGTTCGTCATCATCGACCAGCACGCTGTTGAGGATGCTCGACTGTCCTGGGCGGCCAGGGGATTGCTCGGCTACCTGCTGTCCCGGCCGGATGACTGGAAAGTACTGATCAACGACCTGCGCAAGCGCGGCGACCTTGGACGCGACGGTATCTACCGCCTGCTCCGGGAACTCCGCGATGCCGGCTACATGCGATTCGTGCGTAAACGTGACCGGCACGGGCGTATCCGTGGCGGCACGTATTTTGTCCAGGAGATTGCGACTTCACCACATCCGGATTTGCCGTATACGGTTGAGCCGGACACGGCTGAACCGTATACGGTCAACCCGGAAGCATTACCTACTACTGATGTAAACCTAAAAAGAACCACTACTACAACACCAATTAATACCAAAGAGTGTAGTAGTAGTGAAAATGATATTGGCGCTCCTGAATTCGCCACCTGGGTTCCTGATGAGCTACGAAAGGCAGCCTTGGAAAAAGTTACGAGACTCAGCTCTGTCGAGGCACAGATTGTGATCGACGAATGGGCTGGCAGTATGGCCATCGGTCTTGTCGAAACCTCACCGCTTGGCTACCTGCATGCCATGGTCAGTCGGTATGAACAAGGCGATTTCAGTTTACAGTTTGCCGAGGTGGTTGCGGAAATACGATCGAGGCCACCCGATGACCCGGGCAACATAGCCGAAATTGAGGTTTGTGCAGTAAGTTGCGATGAAGACTGACTCGCCCTGTACCGCCCTGAGCCAAGCTAACGCCGACCAACTGTAACTGTGCCTCCCATCATTACACGACTTGGCGTCTGCAGCTCCTTGGGTGCTGCAGACCGCACGCACCAAAGCTTGCCCGATATAACCAGATGCAGCCTGTGTGACAGGCAAGCGCCTG
>JBDNAP010000153.1:0-4969 GCA_039768325.1 Thiogranum sp. | reverse complement strand
GGAAACTGATTTTGCGATGTCGATGGCAGGACGAAATCCGCCAACGTACAGGTTATGGTCAAGATAGACCTGTCCATCCGTAATGGAAATGAGGTTGGTGGGGATATAGGCGGCGATTTCCCCAAGCTTTGTCTCCACGACGGGAAGGGCTGTCATGCTGCCGCCGCCATGGGCAGCGTTGAGGCAGGTGGCGCGTTCCAGCAGTCGGGCATGGACAGAAAAGATATCGCCGGGATAGGCTTCTCGTCCGGGTGGGCGGCGTAGCAGTAACGAGAGTTCGCGGTATGTCTTCGCATGGGTGGCGAGATCGTCGTAGACCACCAGGGTGTCGTGCCCGTGTTGCATCCAGTACTCCGCGATGGCGCAGCCGGCGAAGGGCGCCAGATGCTGCAGGCCGGGCAGGGCGCTGGCCTCGGCGACCAGCACCGTGGTGTATTCCAGTGCACCATAGCTACGCAGGGTCTCGATGGTGTTAATGACAGTGGAGCGCTTCTGGCCGATGAGCACATAAACGCAATAGACGTCCTTGTCCCGTTGGTTGATGATGGTGTCGAGGGCGACCGAACTGCGTCCAAGGCCCTCATCACCAATAAGCAATTGACGTTGTCCCTTGCCGATGGGGATCAGCGTGTCGATCACCTTAATGCCGGTATACAGGGGTGCATGGACACGGTCGCGGGCCACGATTGCCGGCGAGCGGCTTTCCAGCCTGCGCCAGGCACCAGGCTCCGGCTCCGGTCCGCTGTCCAGCGGCATACCCAATGGATCGATGACCCGGCCCAGCAGGCTATCGCCGACGGGTATGCTCAATGCACGGTGGGTGAGGTGAGCCGATGTACCGGCGGTCAGTGCCTCAGTCTCGTGCAGCAGCACCGCCCCCACCATCTCCTCAGTGAGATCGAAGACCATGGCCCGGCTGCCGTCCTCGAAGGTCAGGATGTCTTCCATTGCGGCCGAGGGCAGGCCCGACATCCAGGCGATGCCGTCGCCCACGGATACCACGCTGCCTTGCTCGGTGATACGCAGTCCGGGTTGGTAATGCTCGAGCCAGGTGGCCTGTCTGTCCAGCAGTCCGGTGGCGTGAGTCTCTTCAGGTTGCATGGGCAAGTTCGGCAAAACACTTCAGTTCGTCCTGCAGATTCGCATGCAGCACCCAGGACCCCATGGTGACGCGCACTCCGGCCAGTAACTCCTTGTCCTGTTCGTAGTGAAAAGGCGTCGTTACCGCCAGTATCGAATCAAGCGTGCGTTCCAGGGACAGGCGCGTAGCGTCATCCAGTGGATATGCGCTGGCAACCTGGATCCTGTCGGTTGTCTTGCCCGCAGCGGCGCGCAGTGTATTCAGTCGCTCGGGGGGTAAGGAGGTGAGTTCTTTCATCAGCAGGTCGAGCAGGCGATGTTGCAGTTCCGGTCCGGCTGCAAGAGACAACAGCCGTGCGGAGAACTGTGCGCCTTGGGCCAGTGCCGTTTCTTCGGCATGCAGTCGGGTGGCCTCCAGCCTGCGCTGTTCGATGACACGGGCCTTCTCCTGCTCCTCGCCATGCAGGGCTTGCAGGGCCCCCATCCGCCGTGCCCGTTCCGTCTCGATTTCCTTGTCCAGTGACGTATGTGCGGCCTGGCGTTCCTTTTCCCACTCGGCCAGCCGGTTCTCGTATTTGACACTCAGCGCCTCTGCATCCTCGTGCAGGGTATTGGCATCGTTCAGGGTTTTTTCGATATCGCTGCGGCGGCGTGCGATCACATTCAGCACCGGCTTGTAGAAAAAACGTTTCAGTATCCAGACCAGGATCAGGAAGTTGATGATCTCCAGTAAAAAGGTAGACCAGTTCAATTCCATGACGGCATTCCCTGCGGAGTCAGTGTGTGTGTCATCGTTTGCATCAGCCTGCTATTTCAACAGGTATTCCAGCAGCGGGTTGCGGAACAGCACGATGAGAACGATAACCAGCACGTAGATGGCCAGTGACTCGATCATGGCCAGACCGATAAACAGTGTGCGCATGATGGCGCGCTCCGCTTCCGGTTGTCGGGCCAGGGCCTCCAGCGCGCTGCTGATGGCGCGGCCCATGGCGAAGGCGGGCAACAATACGCCCAGTGCAATGCCGAAAATCGCGGCAACTGTGGATGCAAGGGTAAAGGTGGCTAGATCAGGCATGGACTACTCCTCGTTGCTTTCTTTGTATTTCTGCCGTGTAAGCTGCTGTGATTGTATACCGCCGGCCACATAGATCAGTGCCAGCATGCCGAAAATATAGGCCTGTACCAGTGCCTCGATGATATGCAGCATTAGGATCGGTATTGGTGCCAGAAAGCCGGCCACCAACAGGATCAGCAGAGCCGCCATTTCCAGGCTCATGATATTGCCGAACAGACGCACGGCCAAAGCGACGGTGCGGGTGATCTCACTGATAATGTGGAAGGGCAGCAGGACAGGGCTCGGCATAAGATAGTGGCGCAGATATGACTTCACACCCTGGATCCGGATGCCGAACCAGTGGGCCGAGAGGAAGACCAGGATTGCCAGGGCAGCGGTGGCCGACAGGTCTCGCGTCGGTGAATGCACCCCCGGTATCAGGCCACTCAGGTTGGCAATGACCAGAAATATCCAGAGACTGCCGATAAAGGGCAGCAGATGGTTCACGTGGTCGGGTGCGACGCCGCGAATGGCTTCCTCAATGGTGCTGACAATACCTTCAGCTACCGTCTGCACCGGCCCCGGTTCCATATGCAAGCGGCGCGTGACCAGCCAGCCAGCCAGACCGATGACGGCCATGATTACCCAGGTGGTGACAACTGTATTGGTGATCTGCACTGGACCGAGTTGAAACACTGTCCCCACCATTATTCCGCTGTCGCCCATGCTCTACTCCCTGATCAAAAGGTAGACATTGACCGCACCGATGATGATGCCCAGAAACAGCATGCTCATGGTCCAGCGTATGGAATAGCCTTCCACCAGGCCATCCAGCCAGCGCCCGAGATAGGCGCCGCCCACGACCGGCAGTACGAACACCAGCCCCAGTGTGCCCATGTAGACAGTCTGTGCGATCAGGGTGGGGCGGTCCTTTTCGGCCTGTTTCATGCGCCGGGCCTGTTGCTCCACCCGCTTGCGAAGTTGCTCGTTACTGCTCATCCGGCAAGCCCGCGCTTATGACCTATCTCCCACAATCGCCTGAGAACCTCCTCCTCCATATGATGCAGGCTTTTCTTCAATTCACGTAATTCGTTTTCTTCGGCAAGTAACTGCTCATGCAAGGCAATGCTGATGCGTTCATAGTCATCATCCACCAGGTAACGCCGGGTGCTGAGCGATAATTCATTGTCGTTAAAGTAAAGTACGGCACCCGGCAAGGCCAGGTACTGCCAGGCGTTTTCCCCGGCGCGAAAGCGCGCCAGCCCGAACACCAACGAGGTCATCATGCGCGCATGACCGGCAAGGATGCCGAAGCTGCCCGTTGCATCCTCGCCCACAAAGGACGTGACCTGCTCGATCTGATGTGTATGAGTTGCATCCTGAAGGATCAGCGTGAACGTATTCATAGCGGTGCTGCCATTATCGTGCCACGCATATAGCAGCGATCCTCCGGCAAGTCATCGTAATGTCCGAGCAGAAACGCCTCGCAGTCGTCCAGGGTATGCTGCAGCGGCACGGATATACCCTCGATACCGGTGTGGGAGGCGATAACAGCGAACGGCTGGGTAAGATAGCGTTGCAGCTTGCGTGCGCGTATGACAATGCTCCGGTCCTTGGGTGACAGCTCCTCAATGCCGAGCATGGTGATGATGTCCTCCAGTTCCTGATAACGTGCCAGGTGCTCGCGGACGCCCTCAGCGATTGTGTAATGGCGGTCGCCCAAGGTGTGACGATCCATCAGTTTACTGCCGGACTGTAGCGGATCCACCGCCGGATAGATCCCCTTGCCGGTTTGGGTGCGGGACAGGATTACCGTGGTGTCCAGATGGCTCAGGATGGCGCTCACGGCGGGGTCGGTCATGTCGTCGGCCGGTACGTAAACTGCCTGTACCGAGGTGATGGCTCCCTCGCGGGTGGAGAGGATGCGGTCCTGCATCTCGGCTACCTCGGTACTGAGGGTCGGTTGGTAGCCCATGGTGGCGGGCATCCTGCCCAATAAACTCGAGATTTCACTACCTGCCTGCACGAACCTGAAGATGTTATCCATGACGAACAGGACTTCCTTCTGCAGGTTGTCACGCAGATACTCGGCATAGGTCAGCGCGGACAGGCCGACCCGGAAGCGTACCCCGGGAGATTCGTCCATCTGTCCGAAGACCATCAGGGTTTGCGACATCACACCGGCCTTCTGCATCTCGTGCCAGAGTTCATGGCCCTCGCGGATTCGTTCGCCCACCCCGGCGAATACGGATACCCCCTGATATAGCGTGGCGATCGCGTGCATAAACTCCATGATCAGCACGGTCTTGCCCACGCCGGCGCCACCAAACAGACCGGTCTTGCCCCCTTTTACAAAGGGACAGAGCAGGTCGATCACCTTGATCCCGGTTTCCAGAATATTGCCGGTGCCAACGGCCTCGCGCAGTGGTACCGGTCGACTGTGAATATTGCGAAAGGCCTGAGCAGGCAAGGGTGCGCCACTGTCCATAGGTTCGCCAAAGATGTTCAACAAGCGGCCCAGGCAGTCGGCTGTCACCGGCACATGCAGCGGTGCGCCGGTATCATAAACCGGGGTACCCCTTCGCAAGCCAGCGGTACGGTGCAGCGTGATGGCGCGTAGGTGACGCTTGTCGAGGTGCTGGTGGACTTCGAACAGATACGTTTCATGGTTAATGGAAGCGGATAACGCCTGACGCAGGGGTGGCAGCCGGTCACAGGCAATGACCACCACCGGCCCGTGAACCTCGGTGATGGCACCAACGGGGGCTTGCTCCTCCCTGGCATACACTGTTTCAGGCATGGTTGATATCATATCTCATGCTATGAGCATAAGTG
>JBDNAP010000152.1:0-8591 GCA_039768325.1 Thiogranum sp. | reverse complement strand
TTCGCCCTTTGAAAACCCCTATGTGCTCGCTTATCAGATCGGCAACTGGCTGACGGGCTGGAAAAAGAAACACCACCGGGGTGGTGATTATGCGAGCGCACCCAAGTTGCGCAATATTCCCCGCGGGGAACAGATCTATCGGACCCGTTGCGTCACCTGTCATTCTCTGAGCGGGAATGAGCTGGCAGGCGCTTTGGGCCCGGACCTGTTGGGCGTCACCCGGCGGCGGGAAAAGCGCTGGCTTTATGACTGGATGAAGGCGCCCGATCAGATGTTGAAGAAAAAAGATCCAATCGCCATGGCACTCTACAAGCAGTATAACAATCTGGCCATGCCTAACATGCGGCTGAACAAGGAAGAGGCTGATGCTTTACTCGAATACATAGACAGTGAGACGAAAAGAATTCAGGGCGGAACAGGGCAGGGTGGTCCTGACACCCCCGTTACTGCAGCATTCACAGTCAGTCAGGATAAACCGGCTGGCGATGTGGTCGCGGTAATGAACTCCTGGGTTCGCGAATCACATCCTGCTGCGAAGGTGAATGCCGGTTACATGACGCTGGTGAACGTGGGTGACGAAGATGTTACATTGGCCGGAGTCGAGAGTGATGCATTCAATACTGTTGAAGTGCATGAAATGGTCGCAGTCGATGGTCTGATGGAAATGCGCGAAGTCACGGACCTGACGATACCTGCAAATGGTCAAATTAACTTCGAGCCCGGCGGCAAACATCTGATGTTGATGGGACCGCGAGTACAGCTCGAGACCGGACAGAAGCTTGATATGACACTGACCTTTAAATCGGGTAAAAAACAAACCGTATCAGTTCAGGTGGCAGCCAGGTAAGCGGCAGTCAGTTGAAAGATTGATATTGAGTATGGGATAGCTTATGAGATTGATACGAGCGCTATTTATTCTAATCGCACTCCTTACACAAGGTGTGTTTGCCGCTGAACCTCCCGTTGAAGTGGTGTTTGAAACCAGCGAGGGGTCTTTCACGCTGGAACTCACTGCGGAGAAAGCGCCGATAACCGTGGCCAATTTTCTCAGCTATGTCGATGAAGGTTTTTACGATAATACCGTGTTTCATCGCGTTATCCCGGGATTTGTGATTCAGGGCGGTGGCTTTGAGAAAGGAATGAAACCACGGCAGAAATCCCGTGCGCCGATAAAAAACGAATCGGCTAATCGTTTAAAAAACACCCGAGGGACGATAACCATGGCGCGCAGGACGCACCCCGATACTGCTACGTCCCAGTTTTTTATTAATTTGGCTGACAACGAACGCCTGGACTACAGGTCCGAGTATCAGCCCGGTTATGCGGTGTTTGGTAAAGTCACTGCCGGTATGGAGGTTATCGATAAAATAGCCGGGCTGCCCACCAGGACGGTCGATCGCTTTGAAGATGTGCCGGCGGAAGAGCTTGTCGTTCTGTCGGCTAAACGAAAAGCTGCGCTACCGGCACAAGGCGGTGCAGCGGAAGCCGTTAGCGCCGAGCAGAAAACCGGGCAGTTTGTCGCCGGAGAGCACTATTTCGTACTGGAAAGGCCGGTTCCCACCCGGGACAGCAACAAAATCGAGGTGGTGGAAATGTTTTCTTACGGCTGCCCCCATTGCTATGAGTTTGACGCGCCGATACAGGAATGGAGTAAACAGCAGTCCAGTGATGTCGACTTCTGGGTATTACCAGCAGTCTGGAATAAACCGATGGAATTGTATGCGCGGGCGTTTTACACAGTCGAGGCGTTGAACATCGCAGAAAAAGTACATCAAGCACTGTTTACCGCAATCGTTATCGAACAAAAAAGTATACGTAACGAAAGCGATTTAGCAGAATTCTTTGCGCAGCACGGTGTTGACAAACCGGCCTTTACCGAGGTCATTAATTCGACTGCCGTAAAAACCCGGGCCAGGCACGCCGAAGAGCGCGTGCGCCTTTATAAGACTGCCGGTGTGCCGGAAATCATCGTCAACGGCAAATATCGTATTGACCGCATGCGGGCAGGCGGGCCGGCAGAGATGCTGATGGTGGCGGATTTCCTGATTGATAAAGAGCGCCTTATGCTGAAAAAATAGGCATCTTCTCCAGCCCTCTCCTGCTGGGAGAGGGTTTGAAGCGGCGGAAGATCAGATGATCAGGGGAACGCCGGTATGGTGGGATCGGTGCCTTCGAAGTCTGCCTCTGAATGGTGCTTCTTGACCGAGCTCTGTATCTCGTCGACACGGTCTTTGGGCACATCCACCAGCACCAGAATCTGTCCGTCCTGAATGGCGCTCTCGAATTGCTTGATATGGCTGTTGCCGACATCCATACCGATCATGCCACCCAGCCAGGCGCCCATGCCGGCACCCGCCAGTCCCATCGCCAGTAACGCGCCACCGGCGATAACCACCCCCGGCAACGCCACCGCGACCAGTCCGGCCGCGACGCCGGTCGCTCCACCCATGGCGACACCGCGTTCAACCGCCGGCACAAAGTCGCTTTTCTGGATCAGCGACGCCTCCGGCAGGTCCTTGAGCGGTGTGCCTTCCTTGGCGATGACGTGGATATGACGTTCCTCGATCCGCGCCAGCAATAATTCATCTACAACTGTGTGTGTAAGGTCCAGGTTAGGTAACAGGAAATATAGTCGCCTCATGATTGACTCCTCGTTTGCCTCTATGGCGGTTTCTGCGGACTTATTAAGTGTAAGTTTAGGACAACTATTCTGCCAAATCGCTCCCTTATGTCAAACGGTTGTTTTATCGTGAAAACTGGACCGGACTTCAGCGCTTTCCCGGTTGACAATGGCGCTTGTCTGGCTTCCTCCGAGAAACTCGGCCCCGACCTCGCATGAAGACGGTGCGCCGTATCCGGGGAGTGAAAACGGGCTGGGCATTGCCCGTGGCTATCGGTCTAATGCAATTTGCCCAGCAGATCAGCCACGGCCTGGATCAGATCCTTGCGGTCAAACGGTTTGGTGAATACCCGATCGGCGCCGACTTCTTTCGCGGCGGCCAGATAAGCGGTGGTTGTGATTGCCCCGGGCTTATACGCCAGCGGCTCAACGCCGCCCCCACCTGAAATGGCGATAATTCTCAGCCCAGGGTATTCCTCCCGCATCTCCTTAATGGTGAGTACCCCGTCTTTTTCCGGCATTATGATGTCGGTGATGACCAGCTGCGCGGGCTGCTCGCGCTGCAGTTTGATAGCCTCGTCGCCATTTGACGCGACCTTGACCTCGTATCCGGCGCGTTCCAACACCATTTTCAAGGCGTCCCGGATATCTTCCTCGTCATCGATAATCAGAATGCTTGCCATATTGATCCCCCAGTGGACCCTGGTGACGGGAAACCCCCCAAGCTGCCATCTTACCTCATTGCCAGGTTTTTCCAATGCTGCCCGCTGTGCAGTTGACCTGGGTTGGCGGCTGTCTCGCGGACCCGCTCAGCCGGTTTCAGGCGCTTCCCGCCCACCCATCTCCGGTAAATAGACACGAAACCGGGTTCCTTTCCCGGGTTCGCTTTCGACCGTTATATCCCCACTATGCGACACGGCGATGCCGTGCACCACAGACAGACCCAGACCCGTCCCTTTTCCCACCGCACGCGTCGTATAGAATGGCTCAAAGATTCTGTCCAGGTTGTTGCGATCAATGCCGTGCCCTGTATCGTAAATGCCTAATCGTACATATCTGCCGACCCGGAGGAGGGGGTGGTCTCGGCAGAACTGCTCGTCGACGGCGCAACGATCCAGAAGCACGGTGATGGCGCCACCGGTCTCATCAAGCGCCTGATAGGCATTGCTGCACAGATTCATGACTAACTGATGAATCTGATTCCGGTCCGCCAGCACCATGCAGGCATCGGCGGCCAGATCCTGATGCAATTCGACTGTCGACGGTATCAAGGCCCGCAGCAACTCAAGCGCTTCCTCAACGATAGGTCTTACATCTACCGCTTTGTGCTCCGGATTTCCGGACTGGCGGCTAAAGGTCAGAATCTGCTGGACCAGGCTTTTGGCGCGGTTCGAAGACTTCAGTACACGCTCGAGCTGTGCATGAACCGGACTCTCTGCCGGCAGATCGTCAATGGCTTGCTCTGTGTACAGGAAAATGGGTACCAGGATGTTATTGAATTCGTGCGCGATACCCCCTGCCAGAACCCCGACTGTTTCCAGCTTCTGTACCTGCCGTAGCTTGCTTTCCAGCAGCTTGCGCCGTTTATCAGCCCTTTCTTTTTCAGCGATTTCCTGCGACAGAGAGGCATTGACACCCACCAGCTCAGAGCGCATGGACTCCAGGTCTCTCGCCAGCTCCCTGATTTCGGTCAGTTGGCTGTCGACCTGCAGGTGATCGGAGTGCTGACCCTTGGCGATATTCCGCGAGGCACGTTGCAGAGCCTGCAAAGGTCGCGTCATGCGCGTGCTCAGCAGAACGAGTGCAATGATTGACACGATAAGATACAGGAACAGAACAATGGCCAGCCGATGGCGGGCGAATCTGACCTGCTCGATGGTAGGCAGTTCATCGAAGCCCATTCTCAGCACGACCTGTCGGTCAGGTATGTCGAGGGGGATGGAAAGAAAATAGATATGGTCCCCATGCTGTCCGAAGGCGAAATCCTCCTCATAGTCGCCTGTCGAGTCATCGGGTACCAGGCCGCTGCGTATCAGGGTATCGCCGTCTTTCAGTTCAGCGTAAACACCATCACTGCCGAGAATTGCGCTATCCAGTAAACGAACCGCACGCACATGGTCGCTCACGGTGCCCTCGAACTCAAAGTCGTCGGCGAGAAAACGGCTGTATTTACGTACATCGTTAACAAAACCTTCCTCGTGGCTTTGCTTGACAATGTACAACAGGCCATAGAACAGGATCGGCAGGAGCACGGCGTGGATTGCCAAGCCGATAAGGATCACGCGCGCAGCGAGTGTTTTCAGTTTCCCTGCCATAATACTCTAAGCGTCTTGACGTCCGGTGAGTGGGCCGCGGCATCATCCCACATATAAGTCACGCTGTAGGGATCGTCTGACAAGGCATCCAGTAGATTACCGGGTTTGTCATATTCGCTCGGGCGCGGAATACCCTGTCGCAGCGTCAGCGACAGCAACCGGCGCCTATAGGATTTTTCCGACATGGCCACCACGGCCTGAAGGAAAATACGGTTGAGATCTTTGTCCGCGGTATTGCGTAAGCCTTTTACGCTTTGCCCGTCACGCCTGACGGTAAAACCAAGGTAAATCTTCCGCAACTCGAGCGAGTCGAGGTCATGCAGTGGGCTTGTCGCGCCCGCCACCAGAACAACTTTTCGCTCGGCTCCAAGCACCTCCAGGCAGAGCATAATCCCCATGCAGGCGAACAGGAGAACGCGCGCCGGACTCACGGGAAGACCGCACTCCACTGCAGCAGATACTGCTCGAAATCGCCGTCGGATGGTGTCTGAGCGCGTGAGACCTCCAGTGATAAGGCATGTTGCATGGCAAGATCGAACCTCAGTCCGAGCATTTGCCGGTCGGTTACGGAGTGTGGGAACAATTCGAGATAATCCGAACTGCTGGTGTTATTGGTTTGTTCCAGGCGCCCGAAGACAGTCCAATCATGTCTGAATTCATGCTCGGCCTGAAAGTATCCCGAGAGGAAGGCATCGGTCTGGTTGTGGGTCTGGCGTTTCATGCGATTGATAACAGGCGCCACGGAGGACAGGAATCTCCATTCTCGCCAGCGCCAGTCGAGATATACGCCGAATGAGACCTGTTCAACGCGCCGCAGCCCCTGTTGTCTTGCAGTATGACTGCCATCGACCTCGAGGTCGGACCAGTGCAAAACCAGCCCAAGCTGGTTTTCATCCAGTTGATCCGGCAAATAGGCGAGCCGCATGTCGGCGATTGCCCTGTTGCTCGAACCGGGGTCTAACAGATCAAAGGGCTTGAGCTCGCTGTCATCGATAATCGGTGCCGCACCAAACGAGAACGCAGCCCGCAAGTCAGCCGTGTGCTCCAGCTTATGCGCGGTTTCGAACAGCAATCCCGTTGAGTGGGTTGGCACGACGCCGCCATCGTCCTCGAACTGTTCAAGAAATGGTCGCGATATCGTTGTCTGTAAGAACTGCCCGTGATGATAAATAGCGTTCCAGTGGCGGCTTGGTACATGAAACCGGCCGAGCCAGCCGATCGACTTTTCTCCACCCTGCCAGCCGAGCTGTAACCGCTCCAACTCCAGCTCATGCGTAGACGCAATGTATTCTCCCAGCAGTCGGAAACGGTCGTTCACATAGCTGTACAAGATATCAACGTCGAAAAAGAACTCGTAGTCTTCCGGGCCGTCATCCGGCGCGACATCGTGATAGGTGGGGCCTGCGCTCAGAAAGAACAATAACTCATGTTGCGCCTCCGGCCGGGCCTGCGGAGCGTTGAAAAGAGCCATCAGCGCAAGTGTCAGGAAAATCCAGTTGGGAATATCAGTGGCCATATCGTTAGCTGTTTACGGTGTCCGCCGCCTCTTTAACAGTGTCGTCACTATCGACAATGCCTTTACTCCGTGAATGCCGGCATGATCGAGGCCATTGCGGGCAGGAAGCCGGGTAATCAGGCGATCAAAGTGATCCTGTCTTTCCCCCCCCGGCACGCTGTTGCAACGTACCGGCATCTTAGCATCGCTCGCGATACGAGTGATATTTCTCTCCTGATCAACGGCATTCGCAGTGAGACCGGGTGCTGCGCCGCGCACTGCACCGGGCCGCGGGTAGGCTATAACTAGTGTACCCCGCCACTGATATTGACCCGTTCAGAGCGTCCCCACGTGGGCGGGGCACCAACTGAAGGCGCTTCAGGCGAGGCGTGATCCGCCGGGAATGACGGCTCCCTGTCAGTGGCGGGGTACGCCAGGTACGTGGCCCAGCGCCCCGGCGGCTTGTTATGATGGGAGCCATTGCATGACATCGGCCGCCATGCACTATCGAGTTCGTTTACGCGATGAAGACAACGAAAATTATATACGCGCTGTTGCTGGTGCTGGTCAGTATCTTCCTGATGTCACTCGCCTGGGAGTTTGGCCTGGAGGACCGGATACTGCCGTTGCTGACAGACGAGTATGAGCCGGAACCCCATTATGAACGCTGGGAGTATGTTATCTCGGCCACCGTGTTCGCAGCACTGGCCCTGGTACTCCCCGCCCTGTTGCTGATCAAGTCGGCCAGTCATCTCAGGAAACTCAATGACGAGCTCGAGGCGCGTGTCAAACAACGCACGCGTGAGCTCCGCTATCAGCTCGACGAGCGCCTGAGGATTGAACAATCGCTGAGAAAAGAGGTGTCCGATCGCAAGCTTGCCGAATCACTGAGTGCGCGTATGGGCCGCATTGTCGAAAATGCTATCGATGAGGTGTATGTACTCGATGCCGAAAATCTGTGTTATCTGCAGGTCAATCGCCGGGGCCGGGACAATCTTGGTTTTACCATGGATCAGTTGCAGACGCGGAGTTGCGCCGACCTCGTACCGGGCTGGACGCGGGAAAGTCTCGAGGAAATGCTCAGGCCATTGCGTGAGGGGGCGCTTAAGGAACTTGTTTTTGAGGCCGGACACCAGCGCAAGGACGGCTCGCAGTACGATATCGAGTGCCGTGTACAGTTTATGCCGGAAGAGCAGCCGCCGGTGTTTGTCATCATGCTCCAGGACATTACCGCCCGCAAACAAATGGAAGCACAGATTGTCGAGGCGCGAGACAAGGCGCAAGTCGCCAGCGCCGCCAAGACCCTGTTCCTTGCCAACATCAGCCACGAGCTGCGCACCCCCATGAGTGCGGTGATCGGCATGAGCGATGTGCTCGGTCGCACCCCACTCTCAGCCGAACAACAGCACTATGTGACGACGATCCACAAAAGCGGTACGGCCTTCCTCGACATCATCAATGGCCTGCTGGACCTGTCGATGATCGAGTCCGGGAAGTTTACACCGCGCGAGCGGGAGTTCGAGCTGCACGCGCTGGTGGAGGCCATGCTGGATATGCTCGCTTACCGGGCCTGCCAGCGCGGGCTGGAGTTGCTGGCGCTGGTGGATGAGGAGGTGCCGGCCTGGTTGCTTGGTGATGCGCTGGCGCTGCGCCAGATACTGCTCAATCTGCTCGGCAACGCCATCAAGTTTACCGACTATGGCGTGGTTGACCTGCGGGTCAGCGTGGTGGCACGGTTCCCGCAGCATTGCCGGTTGCGCTTTGCGGTGCGCGATACCGGGCCGGGTATGTCCGCCGAGCGTCAGGCGGAACTGTTCCAGCCGTACACCCACGCCGCCGCCTCGCCGCGACGGCATGCGGGGGGCGTCGGACTGGGGCTGTCCATCTGCAAGTCCCTGGTCGAATCCATGCAGGGAACGATTGGCGTGGAATCCGTGCCGGGGGAAGGTTCGCTGTTCTGGTGCGAGGTGGAATTTGCCATCGGCACGGTGGCCGATGGAGAGACAGCCACCCGTCACCCGCTTGCCGGGCGGCGCGGCCTGGTGGTGGATGACCATCCGCTGGCGCGCAGAATTTTGCAGTCACCGCTCGAGACGCTGGGTGTGAGGGTGGATGCCGTGGGTGCTGCCACGGAGGCCCTCGAGGTGTTGCGCCGGGCCGT
>JBDNAP010000151.1:0-3009 GCA_039768325.1 Thiogranum sp. | reverse complement strand
TTCGTGCGGCGGCCGGTCGGCCTTGCCTCGGCACTTCGTGCCTCGGAACGGTGTTCAACACAACGCTGGTTCAGGGTCGGAGAACGGCGCGAAGCACGCAGTGCTGAGTAAAGCTGTTCGACTAGAATAATGAGTAACCACCTGCACTACCCTTGGTGATAAACTCCCACTAGGCCCGACGGGCCTCCGGCCGGTCAGGCCCGCCCCCGCGGAGCGCAGCCGAAGGCTGCTGGCGTGAGCGAAGTAAACTTCATGCTCGAACAACCTTACTTCACCCCTCCCCCAGCAGCCGGTCTGCCAGTATGGCTGCGATCCGATGGCGTCTTGCTGTCCTGAAAGCCCGGGTCTGGGCGCGGCGGATTTTTGTGAGGCTCAGGTCCTCGAAGGCGTCCAGCAGGCCGTCCATATCAGCGATCTGAGGGTTTTCGGCGAGCACATCTGAGACCGCGCCTATAGTGTCATCGTGCAACTGTGTTGCATTGGCGCGGCTAGAGTCCACTATGCATCGCAGCGTGAGACGGACATGACCGGGGCCATGCTGGCGCAGCATGCGCTGCAGGGTTCGCCTGGCGTGGGTAACCTTGTAGGTGTGGCCCCTCCTTGCCTTGTGACAAGGCAGGATTTCCACCCCACATTCACGGGCAAGCTGGTCGATTTTTCCGCGTGGTCGGGTCATGGTTGAAACCTTCTTGTTGGATTGCCTCTTAGTCCCACTGGCGCGAGCGGGTTTAGGCAGATGCTCACGCCCGCGCTAACGGCTTTTTGAAGGTAATCGCCGGGCCGTCAGTGCATCTGGCGTGATGGGCCGGGCAATAAGACGAACCGCGCTGTTGCGGGTCAGCACAGAATTTGACTGTGCCGTCCGGCTGGTCGACGGGAAACCGGCAGTGATCGTCCTCCAGGTCCGCCATGGCAAGTTTGCCGGTCTGGCCCTGAAAGCCTTCGGCAAATAGCGGTTTGAGCGGGCTTTTGTCGAAAACCGCGTCTGCGTCAAAGTCCGGAGCCTTCAGGGTGAAATTGCTGAGCTTCGGTTTGCGCGGCCTGAGACCGTGCTGCGCCACCACATTGGCGATAGTGCCGATGGTGACGCCGAACTCGGCCGCGATCTCGGCGTAGCTCAGCCTGTCATCCAGCGACCGCACCACCCTGGCAATGGCCGCCTCGTCCCAAGTGTTGCGCTTACAGACCGGCTCGATGCCAAACCGCCGCCATACCGAGACAATGGCATTACGGGTGGAACTCATCACCGCGCCGATCTGCCGGGAGGTGTAACCGTCCGCTGTCAGCCGTCTGACCTGCTCGACCTTTTCCGGTGTCCATTTGGATGGTGTCGAATTTGCGGGTGGTTTGTCTGCTGTCATGGCCTGCCTCACCTGTTGATCGGATACGGCAGGTTAACATAATAGGACTATACCTATTATTCAAGCGGAAATTTCCTATTTGACATTTCTCCTATTGCCTGAGAGGCTTATTCCTATGAGCGATCCCGTCCGCAAACGCATCCGCCAGCTGATCGGCGACAACAACCTTGATATGAAGAGCCTGTCGCTGGCGCTGGGCAAGAATCACGCCTATCTGCAGCAATATCTGGAGCGTGGCATTCCGAAAGAGCTGAACGAACGCTCTCGCATGCTGCTGGCCGAACAGCTTGGCGTGGACGAGGCGGAACTCGGCGGCCCGCAGGGCACACGCCCCGGCAGGGCGGTGGCCGGGACACAGGAGCAGATACCGGAAATCGATGTGCATGCAGGCGCCGGTGGCGGCGGCTTTACCGCACTGGAATCACATTCAGCCAACGGCATGACCTTCAGCCGCGAAGTGGTACGCGATCACTGGCGCCTGCCCGACTGGCTGCTGTACAGCCTCAATGCCAAGTCCGGCAACCTGGCTGCGTTCCCGGTTCAGGGAGACAGCATGTCGCCGACACTGCTGGACGGTGACGTGGTGTTCGTGGACACCCGCATCCGCCAGCCGTCACCGCCGGGCCTGTTCGTGCTGGCGGACGAGTTTGGCGGGGTTATCGTCAAGCGGCTGGAAGTGTCCAGCGGTCCTGGCAACGAAGACATTATGGTTCGTGTCGGCTCAGACAACCCGCACCACTTGACCAAGGAGTTACGCCTGGACGAGATCTCCATTGTCGGGCGGTATGTTGGCAGGTTCACAAGGTGACCAGCGAATTTTTCAGGCGCAGGGCAGCGTTTGATGAGCTTGCCCACCGGACCGGCGTTGGGCTGTGCATTGTCATTGCCGCTGCAACTGTCGTTTTGTTGGCCCTGACATTTGATCATCGTTACGATCTGGCCCACCAGGGTGCCGCCTTTCTCGGAGCCGTGATTTTTGCTTCAACACTGGGGCTTTTCAGCTATGGGGCAGCGCGGGCGACCGCCAGACTGGCCCACCGGGTGAAATACGGCAGCGCCAGAAACCAGCTTGACTGGCAAGGCGAACTCAGCCTGCATAAAATGACCAGCAATGTTATTGCCTTGATCAGCGGGGGTGCATTGGCTGCAACCGCCATGCTGTTCAGGTTGATTTCGGAGATGGTGACGGGATTTCCGCAAGGTGCCGGGCATGCAATCGGCCGCCTGGTTGCAGCAGGCGTGATTTTTCTGGTTATCGGATACGCGCTGGCCCGTGCGATCCTGTGGGCTATGCACAAACACAGAACATCCGGATCAGCCGATTCTGGCCAGTGAACCTGCTGGTAGCCGCCACTGGAACGCCCGGACCTGCCTGACGAAAAACCACCCTAGACGCATCCGATGCGGCCGGCACAAGATAGTCGTCGCAGCTGAGGGCAGGAATTTTCCTACTAATTATAGGTTTTATCCTATTTACATATAGGACTATACTTACTATAATCATGCGCTCACATACAGCTTTCAGCGAGGCCGCAATGGGTGATGTTTTCCTGCATGATTTTTCCGGACCGGCACGCCCGGTGACAGCACCACCGGCCCAGCCGCTGGTGGAACCGGCCGTTGATGAAGACCCGATCGAGTGTGAGGC
>JBDNAP010000150.1:0-3340 GCA_039768325.1 Thiogranum sp. | reverse complement strand
GAAACAGTCACCGATCCGTATGCCGGAAAGTTCTACCGGGTATTTCGACGCCTCGTGGAAAGGGCGATTCGAATCCGGTTCCTCACCATCGGGACAATGGTCGCCCTTCTTGTTGTGGCGCTCATCGGCTTTGGGAAGATTGATCAGATGTTTTTCCCGGACTCATCTATGACCAAATTCATGATCGATTACTGGGCGCCGGAGGGCACCCGGATTCAAACCGTGGCGGCAGACCTCGAAGCGGCTGAGAAGAAACTGCTGGCGGATGAACGCGTTGACAGTGTGGCCACCTTCATCGGTGCCGGACCACCGCGGTTCTATTTGCCGGTTGACCCAGAATCTCCTTATCAATCCTATGCCCAGTTTGTCGTAAACGTGAAAGATTTTCGTGACATCACAGACCTATTGAACGAGCTGGGCGTATGGTTCGATGAAGAATATCCCCAAGCCCTGATACCGATGCGCAGATACGGGGTTGGCCCCAGCAACACCTGGAAGTTTGAACTGCGCATCAGTGGTCCCTCAACCGCCGATCCTGCCACCCTCCGGTCGCTTGCCGGCCAGGTGGTTGCGATAGTGGAAGCAGATCCGCTTTCCGCGGATGCACGCACGAACTGGCGCCAGCGGGTTCAGAAAGTGGTCCCCGAATACAACCAGGAGCGGGCCCGCTGGGCAGCGGTCTCAAGAGAAGATATAGCCGATACTACCAAACGGGCTTACGACGGCCTTTCTATCGGTCTCTACCGGGAAGAAGACGATCTGATCCCGATCGTAATGCGCCACGTGGAAGAAGAACGGGCGTCAGTTGGCAATATGAAGGCCCTCCAGGTACAACCAGGAGCGTCTACCCACAGCCTGCCGCTCGCACAGGTCACCGACGGCATCATTACCGAATGGGAGGACCCCTTGATCTGGCGCAGGGACCGCCGCCGGACCATCACGGTAGAATCAAATCCGATTTTCGGTGTGACCCTACCGACCTTAAGAGCCAGTGTCCTGGAGCAGATCGAGGCCATCGAGCTGCCACCCGGGTATACCATGGAATGGGGGGGTGAACATGAAGACACGGTAGATTCACAGGCATCGCTGCTACCGGGCATCATACCGACAGCCGGCGTGATACTGTTTATCATTGTGGCGCTCTTTAACGCCTTCCGGCCGCCACTGGTCATTGTCTTTACTGTCCCGTTTGCTGTGATCGGTATTACGGCCGGGTTGTTGATTACCGGCACCCCCTTTGGATTTCTGGCACTGCTGGGTGCGATGAGTCTTTCCGGCATGATGATCAAAAACTCCATTGTGCTCCTGGACGAGATTAATCTGCAATTGGAATCCGGTAAATCCCGCTATCAGGCCGTTATCGATTCAGCCCTTTCGCGATTGAGACCGGTGGGCCTCGCCGCTGCCACCACGGTCCTGGGAGTCATCCCGTTGCTGCAGGATATCTTCTGGGTCGGCATGGCGGTAACCATCATGGCGGGACTTACCTTCGGTACAATCCTCACGATGGTTATCGTGCCAACTCTGTATTGTACCCTGTTCCGAATCAAATCACCGGCACCATAAAATCAGAGAACCTGATCCAATGCATATAATATGGCGTCAATAATTGGACTTGCTGATACGGATTAACATCTATTCACGCAGCAACCAACATTACCACGATCATAATGGGGGGATACAGATGGATATCGGAAAGAGCCATAGGGTAACCGATCAAGGACAGACCGTTTCTTTTGCACGGTGTGTCAAGCCATCGAGTCATTGGATGTTGGCATGGGTTGCTATAGTGTTGTTGCTGAGCGGCTGCACAATGGTCGGGCCGGATTTTGTCAAGCCGGAGGCGCCTCTGCTGGATGAATGGAAGGAGACGCAAATCCCTGGCTTGAGTGTCGGTCAGACCGATTACAGTGCCTGGTGGCGGGTTTTTGAAGACCCTGTGCTCGACAAATTGATCGAAAAAGCCTATCAACAAAACCTTCCCCTTCAAATCGCCGGCATTCGTATCTATGAGGCACGCGCGCAGCTGGGCATCGCTGTCGGCAATCTGTACCCGCAACAGCAATCGGCTTCTGGAGGACTGACGACAAACAAAAGAAGTGGAAGTACCGACATACCCTTCACCGACACTAACTTCAACGAATTGAGCCTTGGGTTCGACGCCGCGTGGGAGTTGGATATTTGGGGCAAGTTCCGTCGCTCGGTGCAATCCGGCAAAGCCAACCTGGAGGCTTCCGTCGCCAGTTATGATGACGTTCTTGTGACACTGACCGCTGAAGTCGCCCGCACCTACATCGTGATCCGTACGTTTGAGAAACGGTTGATGATCGCCGGGGACAATGTCAGGCTGCAAGCGCGATCTCTTCGGATTGTCGAAGCCCAATTCGTAGGAGGAGCTGTTTCGGAGCTGGATGTGGCTCAGGCCAGCTCGCTCCTGAACAATACCCAAGCCCTTATCCCCCGCCTGGAATCCGGCCTGCGTCAGGCCCAAAACGCACTGGCCATCTTGCTGGGCGTGCTTCCGGGGGACCTGCAAGGAATGCTGGATGGGCCGGTTGAGATTCCGGTGGCCGCTGAGGCGGTCATCGTTGACATCCCGAATAATCTTCTCAGACGTCGACCGGACATCCGGCTGGCTGAACTGCGGGTCGCCGCACAGAGCCCTCAGATCGGCATTGCCAAGGCGGACCTGTACCCTCACTTTTTCCTGTTTGGCACTATCGGATGGCGCTCATCCGACGCAACCTCGCTTGTCAGCCAAAGTTCCCTGGGTGATATATTCAGTTACAAGAGTTTGTTCTGGAGCGCCGGGCCCGGTTTTAGCTGGGATCTTTTTAATTACGGACGCATCAGAAACAGCGTACGGGTGGAAGATGCCCGCTTTCAGCAACTTGTGGTCACTTACAAAAACACGGTCCTTAGCGCGCAACGGGAAGTCGAAGATGCCCTGGTGGCCTATGCGCGCTCCGGAGAGGAGGAGCAATTTCTGAAAAACAGCGTCACCGCGGCCGAGCGTTCGGTGGACATATCCTTGCTTCAATACCGCGAGGGAATTGTCGACTATCAGCGGGTGCTCGACTCCCAGCGGTTTCTGGCCACTCAGTCCGATCGTTTGACTGCGGTCAGCGGTCAGGTGGGAACTGACCTGGTGGCTATGTACAAGGCGCTGGGTGGCGGGTGGCAGATCAGGGAAGGAGATGACATTATTTCTGCGGAAAACAGAAACGAAATGATACAGCGGACCAGTTGGGGCGGTTTGCTGGATCCCAAAGAAATTGAACGTCCGGCCGATGAGAAGGATCGCCGTGATTGGCAATGGCCGGACTGGTAATTCCTTAAT
>JBDNAP010000149.1:0-7866 GCA_039768325.1 Thiogranum sp. | reverse complement strand
GGTCGAAATCTGTAATGGGTGGGAGGGATCGGTCGTGTGCGGGGGGCGAGCCCGGCTGACCACCGGGCATTCATGGTATGCAGGTAGGCGATGGTTGAGCGGAGCCTGTGTTCGGAAAGCTTGTCCTGCCAGGGTGGCATTGCGTTTCTCCCCTGCAGGAGGTTTTGTAATAGAGCGTGGTCACCCCGTTTGAGCCGCTCACCCAGTGCAAAGGACGGTGCCGGCGGGTAGGTCGCGAGGCCATCGAAGCCGTGACATCCAGCGCAAAAAGTCAGATATACCTCGGCACCGTCCGGATTACCGTCCTGGGCCTGCACGGGGACGAAACAGACCGACACGCCGAGTACAACGAAACCGACTAGCCACCGCACGCCGTTCGCAATGCGTTTCGCTGCCGGAGTTGTCTTATCTGCTGCGTACACCTGTCGGGCCTCGCGTGAACTGTCTTGTGTACTACAGTATACACCGTAAAATAAGTGACTAAGTTACAGATATCCGGCCCCGATTGGAGTAATCTCAGTAGTATCGTCCCGTCATCTGGTTGGCTTCTGTCTATGCAACTCGTCCGACCGCAATTTCTGTATCCTTTGATTATCACGGTTTTCTGCCTGTGGCCGGTGTCTGCTGTTTATGCTGGCGATCTCACCTATGCCACTGCAATCGACAAGGCGGGACGTCAGCGCATGCTGACGCAGCGCATAGTCAAGAGCTATGTGCAGGTTGGCCTGGGCGCCAGTGCCAGTCTTTCCTATCAGCAATTGCAAGAGTCAGTCTATCTGTTTGAATCCCAGCTGTCGGAGTTGAAAGATTTTGCGCCTGACAAAGAAGTACGCGATGCGCTGCAACAGGTGGAGATGCTCTGGCGGCCATTCAAGCAAGCCGCTACCGGTGAGGCGCTTAAATCCGGCGCGGCGCAACTGAACGAAATGGACGAGGTACTGTTGCAGGCCTGTGAAACGGTGGTAAGTCTTCTGGAAGATGCATCGGGCGGCAGTGGTTACGGACGTCTGGTAAATATTTCCGGGCGACAGCGCATGCTGTCGCAGCGACTTGGCATGTTATACATGCTGTTTTCGGCCGGCCTGGGCAAGCCTTCGATGCAGAATGAAATGGATCGGGTAAAGAATGAATTCAGGGGGGCACTTGATACCCTGATCGCTGCGCCGGAAAACACGCCCGGGATCAATATCAAGCTCGCAGAGGTGGCAAAACAATGGGTGTGGTTGGAGAGCGCCGTGGATATGCAGACCGAAACTTATTATCCCCTGATTGTTGCGGATGCCAGTGAAAAGATACTCCGGCTCATGGAATTGATTACCGATCTGTACGTGAGGCAGGAAGAGTGATGCGCCCTTGTTTTGCATGCCCGGCAGATCAGACAATGGCAATTCAATAGCAATGCTGTTGTCCGCTTTCTGGACATGCCGTTGCAGCCCCGACCCTGCCCATGTCAGTGGGTGTTTAGGCGTCAAACAACGCGTTCTATCTCGCTGTCTTCGACAAACTCATCTGTAACCATGATGCGGTTGCGGCCGCCTTGCTTGGCACGGTACAACAATTTGTCGGCACGTGATACAAGCCGTGACAGGGTCTCACCATGCTTATGAATCACTATACCGCCACTGATTGTTACCAGGCCATGCGTACAGTCAACGACGAGTGACTCAATGTTTCTGCGCAGGCGCTCCATCACATGGGCGCTGTCATCGATAGCCGAGTTCGGGAATACCAGCAAAAACTCTTCACCGCCGTAGCGCCCGGCGAGGTCCACTTCGCGGATGCATAGTCGGATTTGCTGTGCTACAGCCACCAGCGCCTTGTCACCGCAGGCGTGTCCATAGGTGTCGTTGACGTGTTTGAAGTGATCGATATCGATAAGAGCGACAGCCAGCGGGTGGTCATAGCGCTCCGCGTGTTTTATCTCTTGTTCAAGGGCTCTGTCAATGTAGCGCCTGTTGTTGAGCTCTGTGAGAGTGTCTGTGTCAGAGAGCAGTAACAATTTGCGGTTCGTTTCTTTCAGCGTCAGCTCAAGGCGTTCGCGTTGCGAAATCTGCTGGCGGAGTTTGCCATTGAGATATATGGTAAGGATCATTACCGTCAGGATGACGGCGATAACAGCGCCCGCACTGACTATCCACATGCGATACTGCTGCCAGAAACGTGGTTTACCGGGGTTGTAGAGAAACTCATCGAGCTCCGGTGTTCCGGAGACGAGACCGAGTTCCACGAAGGTCCGAGCGATCTTCCGCCAACGTTCACGACTCATATAACCGATTTCAATGAGGTCAGGCTGCATCAACTCTGCGGTTCGCTGTGCTTCATAGGTGAGCAGCTCGCGCATATCGGGGCCGGCATCAGGGTGGTATTCCTCCAGAATATGATTTATCACTATGTCAGGCTGCTCTAGCGCAAATTGCCATCCCCGCAGACTGGCGCGCCGAAAACGCGCCACCAGCTCAGGATTCGAAGACAGCATATGCTCCGAAGTGAATAGCACATCACCGTAAAAATCGATTCCGTAATCCAGCGGGCTGATGACCACGGGCTCGCCACCGGTGCGTTTTACGTATAAGGGCGTATCCGTGATGTAGCCGGGCATCAGGGTCGTTTTCCCCCTGGTCAAATCACTGTAGTCCCACGATGGTGGTTCATTGTTGAGCTGATGGTAGTCGATGCCAGCTTGCTTCAACATGGCCAGTGTTTCGACATCGATTCGCCGCGGGGCACCCTGTTCGATAGGCAAAGCCAGCATCACTGGTCTATCCCCGATATCCTGCAGGTGGCGGACGCCGGAATCAGTCGTGGTGACCAGTACAAAGGGAGAGCGCTGATAGATGGCGGCCAGTGCTACCACGGGCAGCCCCAGCATCCGTTCCAACAACAGGTCGGAGCGCGTTATACCGAAGTCCGCCCGACCGAAAACCACTTCCTCAACGGGATTCAGCGCCTTGCCGGATTCGTTGTAGCCTCCGTGTTCGATGTCTACTTCAATACCCTCGTCTTCATAAAACCCCTGCGCTTCGGCAGCGTAGAACCCTGCAAACTGAAACTGATGATTCCATAGCAACTGCAAAGACACCTGCTGCGGCTGTGCGCAGACAGAGTCGAGTGAAACGAGAAAGGCAATGAATCCGCAAAACCAGATGCCTGTAAGAGAGGGTAGACGTGGCACATTCAACAACAGGCTGATCCGGAGAGATCAGGTTTTCTGTTCCAGGTAGTTTTTTCAATCATGATTGCACGCGGCCGAACCAGCTGCCAAAGACAGCAGGGTGTAGCGGTACAGCTCTGACGGTCCGGGTTGATGGTGTTAGGCGATTTGTTCACTGGGTTCGTTATTTTCATCACTTTCAGTTTGCCCGCACAGGTCTGCGCTGTCCAGGGCTTGCGGTTTCCCGATGGCATAGCCTTGGGCGTAGTCGACCGACAGATTGCGTAGCGTTTGCAAAATGGCATCCGTTTCAACGAATTCGGCAATCGACTTCATACCCATGACGTGGGCAACGTAGTTGACGGCGTGCACCATGGCCTGGCTGACGCGGCTGGTGGCGACATCTCTGATCAGGGAACCATCCAGCTTCACAAAATCGACATCGAGTTTTTTCAAGTAATCGAAGGTGCTCAGGCCGGAACCGAAATCATCCAGAGCGAAGCGACAACCAATCTTGCGCATACCATTGACAAACTGTTGGGCGATTTCCATATTGGCGATCACTGCGCTTTCTGTGATTTCGAAGCAGATACGTCGAGGGTCGACTTTCGTTTCCTTCAGTAATCTGATGATATAGTCATAAAGCCTGAGGTCAGTTAGTGATTGACCCGAGAGATTGATGGTGCAGGTGGCGAGCTGCGCCATATATCCATCATTGGATGCCAGTTTCTTCAGCGCATTATCAAGTACCCAGCGGTCAATCAAAGGCATTAAATGGTAGCGTTCTGCGGCAGGGAGAAAGGCACCGGGCAGAATGATCTGTTCCTTCCCGGTACCCTTGTTTTCCACCATGCGCAACAGCAACTCAGCGTGCTTGCGTTGTTCCAGCGCTCCTTCGATAGCTGTAATCGGCTGCGCGTATAGAACGAACTCATCTTGTTCCACGGCATGCTGGATACGCTGCATCCATTGCATCTGCCCATGGTGCTGGGCGATTTCCTTGTCGTCGGGTTTTGAGACGTGAATGCGATTGCGACCTTGTTCCTTGGCAACGTAACACGCCGAGTCCACGGCCTTCATGAGTTCGGTTAAGTTTGTCCGGTTGTCATGAATTGGTACCACACCAATACTGGTTCCGACCCGGAATTCCCTGTTCTCATACCGGAACCTGAAGGCTTCGACCTTCTGCCGCAAGGTCTCGGTGATTTTTTCCGCCTTTTTAAGCGGGCAGCCTAGCAACAGAACACCAAACTCGTCACCCCCCAGGCGGGCCAGTACATCGGACTCGCGCAAACAGCCGCGTAACAGCCGCGTAAGCTGCATGAGTAATTCATCACCCGCCGGGTGACCGCAGGTATCGTTGACGATCTTGAACTGATCAAGGTCGATGTAACAGAGTGTGTGCTGCTTTTCACTTTTGCTGGCGGAATGAATGGCCTGTTCAACGCGCGCATCGAATTCGACCCGATTGATCAACCCCGTGAGCGCGTCGTGGGTGGCCTGGTGGGAAAGCTGCATGGTCAGCGCGCGCAGTTTGGTAACATCGTGGAATACCATTACCGAGCCGATGGTTTGATCCTGAGAGTCCTTGATGGGGGAGCCGTTCAGCTCAATCGCGGCTTCCATGGAGCCGCCGTGTTGAATCAGTACGGCGGGGTGGTCCAGCGACGCCTTAAGCCCGTTCTCAAGCCACGCCTGCATTGGAATTTCGACAGCGGCGTCACTGGATTCTGCTCTCAGCTTCATCACGTCCTGCAGTGGCTGGTGGTGAGCCAGCTGGTTTGTCCAGCCCGTCATTTTTTCCGCCACCGCATTCAGGTAATTCACCTGGCCATCGGTGTCTGTAGTGATTACGCCATCACCAATCGATTCGAGCGTCACCCTCCAGAGCTCTTTTTCCTGGAACAAGGTCTCTTGGGCTTTTCTGGCGGCGCTGGTGTCTCGTGCAATGCCTTCAAAGCTTTCGCGACCGCCGTGTCGGTTTTCCCGGCAGTGAGCGTTGAGAGTCACCCAGACTTCGTGCCCTTCACGGTGTCGCAGACGGACTTCATAATTATTCAGTGCGCCAAAAGCGCTCGCGATTGCAGCCATAAACGCCTGGAGATCGGTGTCGTCGAAAAAAAGATCCCGCCACGCCTTGTCAATACATTCGTCCACTGAATAACCGAGCAGCCATTCAATCGAGGGGGATACCCTTTGCAGTTTCCCGTCGGGTCCCACCAGGAAATAGGTGTCTACCATATCGTCAAGAATACGGCTCAGTTCGCGTTCAGACTCCTTGATTTTTTCCTCGGCCTTCTTGCGTTCTGCGATTTCCGCCTGAATCGTCTGGTGGGCTTGTTCAGCGATTTTCTGCGCGGCCAGGGCTTCGTCCCTGGTGCGCGCCAGATTCTTGACGAGCTCGCTGTTGCCGCGCGATATTTGCAGAAAACGTTCGATAAGATCTTCCAGTCCGCTGCTGGAAAGTGAAAGCCCCAGTAATGCCACGGCTAGCAAGGCCCATATCACCAGCGCATCGTACTGACTTTCCATCGCCAGCGAGCCTATGGGCGGGAAGCAGGCGGATACCGCAAACACCAATAGCAGGCGGGTATTCAGTGCAGAACCGGTAAACACCGCGAGTGCCGAAATCAAAGTTGCCACCGGCAGGGTGGAGAGAAATGGGGGGTGCAGTGCGTTAAGCGAGCCCAGCAGGGGTAACAGCAGACCCCAGGCCAGGCCAAGCAACAGTGTGGTGCTGACTTGGGCGACTCCCGCGGACTTTCCATAGTTGCCGGTTACCGATCTGTCGCCCGCGGAGAGTAGGCCCGCGAACACACGCACTGCGATGGCGCAGCCAAATACAGCTATAAAACCATAGCCAAGCCTGGCGTCGGGCATCGTCGGCAGGCGCAAGTAGACGAGACTGGCCGCCAGAAGGTGCAGCATGGTTTCCAGTAGCAATAACTTGTAGGGGTTCTGGTGGGTTCCGGTATGTCCCAGCGCCATTCCGATGCTCCGACCCCGCCATTCGCAGCAACAGGGCAATTATTCTAAGAAATTCCAGGTAACACATCATATTAACGGTATGGAACTGGAAAAATTTAGCGCCTGTCCCTGTCAGTAAATTAACCCGGTGACTCGGTAGTGAAACGGGTTGATGGCGCGTTGCCGGTCGATGTTGCGGCCACGCCAGCCACCCCTGAGGACACGGATACCAGCACGCAGATCAAGCAGGTCGACATTGTCATTGTCGGCGATGTCCGACACCAGGATACTGCGCCTGGGTGGCGCGTGTGCCGCGTTGTTCGAGATCTATACCGGCGCGCGTGCTCTAACTCAATACCGTTGCCGGGTTGGACTTCGAGACTAACCCGAGCCTGATGAATACGGGTACCACGAACGTTTCGATTTAAACGTGTAACGGATTTTCGGAACACACAACACTGTAAATTAACTGTAAGTTCTACCAGATCCTTGTCGACAGATCTTACAGAAAACGCAGGTCTTTTCTTGTGGCATTGCAGAAAACTCATTGCCTTATAGAGGGTTAATATCTCTGGCACTGGAATTGCTGTTTTATTATTCAGCTGTTTGCAGTCTCGCAAAGATTGATCAGCGTAGAAAGGGATCGGTACAGATGCTCACAGGGAACACGGAGGAAATTGGGTGAGAACCTTTATCCACAGAAAAACCGACTATCATGTCCTTCCTGGGCATGAGCCTCATAAGCGGTGTCGCATCGGCGGCCTGTGTCACCGGCAGTAGCCCGGAAACGTCCTTGCAATGATAGTGGTCTTCGGGGGATGGGCGTTAATCCGTCTCATGCTCTTATCGCTCAATGAGCCTCTTACCCTGGTGCGTATCCAAGTTAGTACCCTCAACTCAATCGAGGAGTGAACACTTAGTCAGTCAATGAACAAGCGAATCTGTCGGACAAGCCCTGGTTAAGTCAAGGGAGAGGATATAATGGACAGTCAAAGGACAAGGTATATCAATTGTTTCGGGCTTCGGGAAAATCCCTTCAGCGCCACTTCCAATCCGCGTTCCATTTACACGAATGACACCTTCCAGCAGGCATTTGCCAGTATTCTTGGTGGCATCCGTGCGTGTAAGGGTATTATGGTATTGACCGGTGCGGTAGGAACCGGAAAAACGTGTCTTGCGCGCAAGGTAAGCACCGAGCTGGGTGCAAGCACCCATTGCGTATTCTTACAAAATTCCCATCTCGATATTGCGCAAGAAATTAAAGATCATGAAACATCCCTGAATGAGACGGCACAGAAAGGTAAGCCCGTAGTTCTCTTTATCGACGACGCTCAGAACCTGCCCGAGGAAAGCCTGGCGAAGCTATTGTTGCTATCCAGACCGGAAGATAGTGACAAAACCTCTGTGCAGATTGTCCTGGTTGGCATGCCTGAGCTTAAGGAAACACTCAACAAGCCTGGGTTGCGCCAGTTCACCCAGTGCATTGCTGCGCAATGTGAGCTTGAGCCGCTGAATAGCGATGAAATAGGCGCTTTCATTTCGCAACAACTGCATGCGGTCGGCTGCGAGCGTGACGACTTGTATTCGCTTGAGGCGATACAGCAAATTGCCTTGCACTCCCGCGGCGTTCCCCGGTTAATAAACATCCTCTGTAATTCAGCAATATTCATTGCCAGTATGGAAGCCAGTGACATCATTACCGCACAGATAGTCGACAAGGCAGTCCAGCGATCATCCCTGGTATTTTC
>JBDNAP010000148.1:0-4641 GCA_039768325.1 Thiogranum sp. | reverse complement strand
TGCTGATCCAGTTGTTCCAGCTGCTGGGTGTGCTGGATTTTGTCCTGGATGGTCATTTCCAATGCCTGCAGATCGCGCAGTGTCAGCGCCGAGCGCTCCGCTTCAAGGCAGGCGATCAGGCACTCGGTGGACCGGACTTCCCTTGTCAGTACGTCTTCCAGTGACTGCTGCACACGTTCTTCTTGCATGATGCTGACTACCTCGCGTCCAGCAGAGCCTCTTCCAGGCTCATCATTTTCTCGGCAATCCGTTCCGGATTGATAGTAAAGGTACCGTTCTCAACTGCGTTGCGAACTGCTTCGACACGTTGGCTGTCCACTACCGGTTGATTGGCGAGCCGGGTTTCAACTTCCTGCAGATGGCGTGCTTCACCGGTCAGGCTGATTCGGTCCGAGCCACCCGGTGTTGCCGCGGAGTCTCCGGAAGGGGAGTTCGTGTTGCCGTGCCCCTGTTTTTCAACCGGTGCACCCTGACCGCTGGTTTGCGTAACTAGCGATGCTATGCGGTTGTTTTCAATCTCCATTTCAGAGCCCTCAAAATCAGTTTTAGTGTTGTTACAGTCACAATATCGTCACTTGTATCAACAACTTTAGGCCCTTTTCCGCGGCATGGCACTAAAGCGCCACTTTTATGACGCCACGGGAAATCACCACGCCGTCGACCACCCGTTGGGAACCCTCGGCCTTGACACGGATCGTGTCTCCGGATTTTCCGTCCCCCAATGCCTTGCCCACGGAGCGGATACTGAGCGCACCGGATTCGGCAATCACCGTTACCCGCTGACCGCGCTTGACCAGTTTGGGTGCCTGCAACATCTGCGGTGTGATGATGGTGGCTGCGGCAATGGTGCGTTTGGCCAGCATGCCGGCGATAGGTTGGCTGTCGGTATAGTAGCCGTAGGGCAGATTGGCGAGGTTACGTTCCACCAGTTCCAGGTCGTTGTCCTGGACGGCAGTGCCTCGCGCCAGCGGCTGGCGGGCTATCAATACCGGGCCGAATACGTCAACGCGGGCGGAAACGTAGATGTTCCAGCCACCATCGTCCCCACAGCGTATGCCTACGGTGGTATTGCCCATAACCCGGCCACCGGGTGGCATGAACGCTTCCAGTGGTGAGGTGCAGGCTTTCAGCCGCAGCCGGGAATCGAGTGGCCCCAGCTTGACGGTGCTGCGTCTCTGGTGCTGACTGCCGACAAAAGCGTCCATGAAGTTCTGTGCTGTGTCGCGAATGGCGGCATGATCTTGCCACTGTGTTGCCGCGCCGGCCGCAAACACGCTGAGCGGTTGCCAGGCAACAATGACTAAGCCTATAAGAAAATTAGCTATTCTCGATTTTTGCATGATGCCGTCATCCTCTGCTGTGCGTTGCTGTGAGTAAGGAGCAATTCGCATGCCACACTTCTATTGCCGATGCAGGCAGGGCTCTGCCTCGGAGGGGCCTGCACATATAGGTGCACCTCATCGAATCCTGTATGCAAACGTGAAGTGGTTGAAAAATTTGGAGCAGAAGCCTCCACTGCGATCCAGTCGGAGGTGTTAGCTCAAAGCTGTGCCGGAGTGGCAGAAGGTAGAGCTTGTGTGATAGCTGAATCAGACTTACAGGGATACCTGCAACACTCTGCCCGGCCGCAACTATTTGCCGCCCTCCGGTCAGGGATTGCCGCCGGCAGCCCCGTCAGTCTCTGAGAAATTCCTTAAGTCGATGATTTTTAGTTATTTACTAATTTTGGCACGGCGGTTGCTGTGAAATCTGCATAACGTGAATTTCAGGAGGCCGAATGGCAATCAGTTTTGACAAGGCATTGGGAGATTTTCCGGGGCACCTATCGCTCTACGGTGAGCGCTCCAGTCTGCTCGCTGCCAATATCGCAAATGCTGATACCCCGGGTTTTAAGGCAAGTGACATCGATTTCCGCTCAGTGCTTGCCAAAGCCGGTGGTGAAAAAATGGTGTTGAATACGACACATGCCAGTCATCTGGGTGGTTCCTCTGCTGTATCCAGCCCCGAGCTTCTCTATCGTATACCGACCCAGCCGTCGGTGGACGGCAACACCGTCGATACACAGGTTGAGCAGGCCGAATTTGCAGAGAACGCCGTGCGCTACCAGTCGACTCTGACATTCCTGAATGGCAAGTTCCGCGGTTTGAAGCTGGCGATCAAAGGGGAATAGTAGATGTCTTTATTCAATGTTTTTGATATCGCCGGTTCCGCCATGAGTGCGGAAAGTGTGCGCCTCAATGTAACCTCCAGCAATCTGGCTAACGCGCAAAGTGTCGGCAGCAGCGAGGCAGATACCTACCACGCCCGCCATCCGGTGTTCTCGGCGGTGATGCAGTCTTTGCAAGCCGATGCGGGTTCCGTTGGTGTCAGGGTCGATGGCATTGTCGAAAGCCAGACGCCGATGGAAAAGCAATATCAGCCCCACCATCCACTGGCCAATGAAGACGGTTATGTGTTTCTTCCCAACGTCAATATCGTCGACGAAATGGCCAACATGATTTCTGCTTCACGTTCTTATCAGAGTAACGTCGAAGTGTTGAATACGTCCAAACAATTGATGTTGGCCACGCTCCGCATGGGGCAGTAGATCAACTGAGCAGGGTAGAGCAATGATTGATACACAGAATGGATTGTCCGGTGCAGAGTTTCGCACAGTGCGGGATCTCAATGCGGAAGGCTCACGCAAGGATCTGGGCCAGGAACAGTTCCTGGAGTTGATGACAGCACAGCTGCAGAACCAGGATCCCTTTAAACCGATGGAGAGCGGCGACTTCCTTAGCCAGATTGCGCAGTTCTCCACGGTGGAGGGTATCGGCGATTTGAATGATGCCTTTTCCGGCTTGAGCCAGTCGCTGGTGTCCAACCAGGCCCTGCAGGCGACCAACCTGGTTGGCCGTGAAGTACTGGCACCGACAGGTGTGGCGGCGTTAGGCCCGGGTGGAACCATTCGCGGTAATGTTGAACTGCCGGCGGCCAGCGGCGAGGTGGTGGTTAACGTTTATGACCAGGCCGGGCAGGTTATTCGCAGACTGGAACTGGGGTCTCAGGCCGCCGGCCCGGTCGCCTTCCAGTGGGACGGGCTGAAGAATGATGGCCAGTTCGCTTCCCCGGGAAGCTATTTCATCAGTGCTGAGGCGAGTATTGACGGCCAGTTCGAATCGGTCGAAACCCTGCTCGCCTCAGAAGTTCGCAGTGTGACATTGAGTAACAGCGGTGGGCTGTTGCTTGATCTTGACGGTATCGGATCTCTGGACTTCAGCGAAGTCCGGCAGATTCTGTAACCAGTTCGTCTGAAGGAGATAAATCATGCCGTTTCGTACAGCTCTAAGTGGATTAAACGCAGCTTCCGCAGAACTGCGGGTTATTGGTAATAACGTGGCAAATGCCAGCACCACCGGCTTCAAGGAGTCGCGTGCTGAGTTCGATGATATTTTTGCATCCTCAAATCTCGGTGTTACAGCTAACGCCATTGGCACCGGAGTTCGTGTTTCCTCGGTGTCGCAACAGTTTACCCAGGGCAATATCGGTTTTACTGATAACAATCTCGACCTGGCTGTCAGTGGCCAGGGATTTTTCATCATGAATGACAATGGCGTCAACGCCTACACCCGTGCCGGTGCGCTGGGCGTCGACCGTAACGGTTTTGTAGTCAACAATCAGGCGCAGCAACTGACGATATTTCAGGCTGATCAGAACGGTAACATCACCGGTGCCACCGGACCGCTGCAGCTCGACCGCTCCGATATTGCACCGGCGGCGACCACTCTGATCGATGTGCAGGCCAACCTGGATGCATCGGCGACTCCCGTACCGGCAGCTACCCTATTCAATCCGTCGGATGCTTCCTCTTATACCAATTCCACCTCCCTGACGGTCTTTGACAGTCTGGGATCACCTCATCTGAATACCATGTATTTCCGCAAGATTGCAGATAATACCTGGGATGTCTTTCAGTACGTGGACGGTGTGCAGGTGAATGGTGGTGCACCGGCTGGGGACACAATCACTTTTGATTCACTCGGCGGAATTACCGGCGGTAGTCCGGTCGCTATTAACTTCACACCCACCGGTGGTGCGGCGGCAATGAATATGACGGTCGATTTCAACAATACCTCACAGTACGGCAGCCCGTTCAGCGTCAGTGCGCTGTCTCAGGATGGTTTTGCAACCGGTCGTCTGAGTGGTATCGACTTCAGTGACTCCGGCATCATTACTTCGCGCTTTACCAACGGTCAGTCCCGTACCCTGGGCCAGATCGCGATTGCCACGTTCAATAATTCACAGGGCCTGCGCCAGCTGGGCGATACAGCCTGGGCCGAAACTTTTGATTCAGGCGCACCGCTGGTGGGCTCACCCGGTTCCGGTGCCGCCGGGCTGATCGAATCGGGAGCACTGGAAGGTTCCAACGTCGATCTGACCGAGGAGCTGGTCAGCATGATAACCGCGCAGCGTAATTTCCAGGCCAACGCCCAGGTCATTACCACTGCGGATACCGTCACACAGACCATTATCAACATTCGTTAATAGCAGGTAGAGGCTGACTATGGACCGGGTACTGTTTGTTATTGCTAATACGGGTAAGCAGTTGATGCACGCTCAGGCTGTCAACTCGCATAACCTGGCCAACGCCAATACCGTTGG
>JBDNAP010000147.1:0-3588 GCA_039768325.1 Thiogranum sp. | reverse complement strand
GCTGGGCGGCCGGCAGGCGTAACCCGGGGGTGTGGCTGTTGCCGGATCTGTCAACGGCGAGTGTCGAATCCATCACCACACAGGTGGGCGCCGCCAAGCTCCGTGGCGACATTGTCATAGCCTCCATTCACTGGGGAGGCAACTGGGGTTACGCAATCCCGGCCGAGCAGCGCTACTTCGCCCATACGCTTATCGATCAGGCCGGCGTAGATCTGGTGCACGGACACTCCTCGCATCATCCGCGTGGTATCGAGGTCTACCGGAACAAGCTGATCCTGTACGGCTGTGGCGATTTCCTCAATGACTACGAAGGCATCAGCAGCCACGAGGAGTTTCGTGGTGACCTGACACTCATGTATCTGCCGGAACTCGACGCTGACGGCCGGCTGCTGGGAATGGATATGTGGCCTATGCAAATCCATCGTTTCCGCCTGCGACAGGCTTCGCTGGAGGACAGCCGCTGGCTGGCCCGGGTCCTGGATCGCGAAAGCGGGAAACTCGGCAGCCGTGTTGTGTTCGAGGACGGCCGGTTAAAGCTCAGCAGCTTCAGCCGGGGCAGGGCCAATCGATCTGACAGCGGCTCTGCGGCATTCAAGTATCCTGAAGAATTTCGGTAGACACCAACGGCTGGAAGCGGCTGGCACTGCAAGCCCGTTCTCCCTCGCTCCTTCTACGCAGCGCTGCATAGTCCGCCCCCGGGAATCGGGTTTGGCGGCGTCTTTTAGCAGCTCGGTGCTGTTTTCGCCAGAGCAGTCTAACACCATGATTCGTTTGCTCTTAAGTGGAGTTTCTTTCTGCCGATAGCCTTGTCGCATATAAGGATAGGATGCCAGGCGGGTGCATAGCGGAGCTACAGATTACTGAGGACATTAGCATGAGCGAGCATGCCGACAACGAAGAAGTGAAACAGGTGTCGGCGCACGACCCTGGCATAGTGCACAAGCTGGTCGAAACACTGTACGAGAACTCGGGCTCAGCTCTCATCGGTTCGATGCTGGCGGTTGCCATTTTGACAGTGATCTTTGTGGGGCATGTGTCTTCGGGCGCCCTTGTTGTCTGGGGGGGATATATGCTTGCCGTGACCTTGGGTCGCTATAGCCTTGTCCGTAACTACAAGTCCGCTACTTCTGTGACAGAGTCATCGAATACATGGGCAGCGTATTTCTATGCCGGTGTCCTCATGAACAGTTTGGGCTGGGGTGCTGCAGTATGGGTACTATTTTCCCCGGATGCAGTGCTTCAGGCTATCTTTTACATCACACTGGCTGGGATCATGGCGGCGGGTGTGGTTGCGCTGGCTGCAAGACATGTGGCTGTGATCTGTTTTCTAGTCCCGGTTACGATTCTCGGCTTATCACGATTGCTCATCGTAAATGAAACGACACATTTTTCACTGGCAGCCATGCTGCTCATATTTTCCGTCTTTCTGTATCGCTTTGCGAAGATGTCAGAGCATACCTTGATCGATTCACTCAAGCTCAGGTATGAAAATAAAAATCTTCTTGAATATCTCGAAACCTCAAACGAACAACTTCGTGATACCACCCAGAAATATATTCAACTGAATACTGAATTAACAAAGATGCGCGACGAGGCGCTTGGTCTGGCACGAGCTAAAAGTGAATTCCTTGCCACCATGAGTCACGAGATTCGCACTCCGATGAACGGGGTCCTGGGCATGATCGAGTTGCTGCTGGGCACCCGGCTCTCGGAACAGCAACAGCGTTTTGCAGAAACCGTGCGCCGGTCCGGCGAGGCACTGCTCAGCATTATCAATAACATTCTGGACTTTTCCAAGATCGAGGCAGGCAAACTCTCGCTCGAGCAGGCGAACTTCAATTTGCGTGACCTCGTCGAGGACCTTGGCGACCTGTTTTCGGCACGTGCCCACGCTAAGGATCTGGAGTTGGCCTGCAATGTGCCGGGTAATATTCCAGAGGCGATGGTGGGTGATGCCACCCGCTTACGCCAGGTGCTGACTAACCTGATCGGCAACGCTATCAAGTTCACAGAGACCGGTGAGGTCCTGATCAGTGTGCAATCTCTCGAGGAAACGGCGACAGCTGTACGCGTGCGGTTTGCGATCAAGGACACCGGCATTGGACTGGAACCTTCCCAGGTAGAGCATATCTTCGATTCGTTTTCACAGGCGGATGGCTCCACAACACGAAAATATGGTGGCACGGGTCTCGGCCTGGCGATTTCCAGGCAGCTGGTTGGTTTGATGGGCGGACAACTGGGTGTGGAGAGCGTGGCCGGCCAGGGTTCGACATTCTCATTTGAACTTTATCTGGAAAAACAGCAAACCCCGAGGTCCACGAGTCCCGCCCGGCCGGCCAATGATTTTTCCAAACTGCATGTGCTCGTGGTCGATGACAATGCAACCAATCTGGAGATTCTTTCTCATCACCTTGAGACATGGAATATCCGCCATAGCTGCGTTGAAAGCGGAGCGTCTGCGCTGCAACTGTTGCATGCGGAAGTGGCCTCGAATAATCCCTATAACATGGTGATCCTGGATTACCACATGCCGGAGATGGACGGCCTTGAACTGGCAGGCAAGATCAGTACAGATCCACTATTGGCTCGCACAAGGATGGTGATGTTCAGTTCTGTGGACGATGTTGTCTTACAGCAAAACAGCTTTGATCTGGGTATCGACTATTCAATCACGAAGCCGGTTCGGCAGTCTGAATTGTACGATTGTCTGATTAACAGAAGCGTATCGGACTACAGAAGTACAGATCATGACACTAATGATGAATATCCACTACTGGTGCCGACCTCGGATCTTGAATCGATGCAGATCCTGGTGGTGGAGGACAACGAAGTCAATCAGGCCGTGGCTATCGGCATGCTCAAAAAACTGGGTTACCGCGGCATGCATACAGCAAACAATGGTCGGGAAGCGCTTGATAAAGTCGAACAGACACACTACGACCTGATATTAATGGATATGCAGATGCCGGTAATGGACGGTTACCAGGCGACTACCGCCTTACGGGAGCGGGAACAAAGTTTGTCCGTAGCGACGGATGGTGCAGCAAACCCGCATACACCTGTTGTCGCCCTGACAGCAAATGCCCTGGAAGGCGATCGCGAGTGTTGCCTGGAAGCAGGTGCAGATGACTACCTGAGCAAACCCTTCAGTCCGATGGATCTGGGCAAGCTGCTGGAAAAATGGCTGCCACAAACGGGAACTCGCAATGCATCGACAAGCAGTCGGGGCGAGCTGACGGAAGCCGAGCCAACGAGTCCCGTCCCGGTGCAGGGCGATGAGCCGGCAATGGAATTATCGGCACCGCCAATCGACCAGAGTGTACTGGATGTCATCCGGGATATGGAGGATGAGGATGACCCCGACATGCTGGCTGACATTATCGGTCTGTATCGCGACAAGTCTGTAAAACTGCTGCAATCACTGCAGACGGCGATTGCTAACATGGATGCAGAGGCCATGCGGGTTGCCGCACACACGCTCAAAAGCAGCAGCGCTAATGTCGGTGCACGAGTGCTGGCTGATTTATGCAGGGAACTTGAAGAACTGGGGCGATCCGGTTCATTGGACAATGCTGCTACTAAACTCTC
>JBDNAP010000146.1:0-3829 GCA_039768325.1 Thiogranum sp. | reverse complement strand
GATCTTTCGGCGCAACGTGCTCAAGAAATACATGCATAACGTCCTGTTCCTCGATACCAGGACCCGGCGCGAGGGCACGGTGATCGAGCACGGCCTGTTCGGCATTGCCGCCGGCATCTCAATGCTGTTCGCGACCGTTGTGCTGTTCCTCTCGCAGTCCTTATACGGTCCTCTAACGCTGCCGGTCTTCCTGGCGCTGGTGATCGGCTATATGTTCAAGGACCGGATCAAAGAGATGCTGCGGGTGTACTTTTCGCGCAAGGTATCCAGCCTGTTGTTCGACCACAAGACGCGCATCTACAGTGATCCCCGCCACCCGATCGGGTATTGCCGGGAGAGCTTCGATTTTGTCGACGAGGCCAAGGTCGCCGATCGCATCATGAAGATCAGGGATCGGGACCACATGACGGAAATCCAGAGCGAATGGGTGAGCGAGAGTGTGCTTCGCTACCGCAAACGGATCAAGCTGTCGTCGCGGGCAATCTCGGCGGCCTATCGCGATATCGACACGGATGGCATCAACGACATCATGCGCTTTAATGTCGCCGAGTTCACCCGTCGCATGGGAAACCCGAAAAAGGAACTGTTTGTCATGGGCGAGGACGACTACCGCAAGGTAAAGGCGGAGCGGGTCTATCACCTCAACATGGTTCTGCGCTACGGCGGCGAAGACGGTGTCCGCTACAAACGCCTGCGTATCGTTCTGAACCGGCGCAGGATCAAACGTATCGAGACGGTATCGGTCGAGGACGGCTAGCCCGAATAAACGGGTTTCGTCACTGTAACTGAGCCACCGTCAGCTCACCCGCCACCGCCTGCATGGCCAGCAGGTCGCGGGAGAGTTCATCCAGGTCTTCGCTCATTTCGGCCAGTTCGACCTTCGCCTGTTCGAGCTTGCCCTTTCTCACTGCTGCATAGAGAAGGCCGCCGGGCAGGATGACTGTAATCAGTAAATCTTTGGTATCCAGCCGGTTCTCTTCCAGATAGCGCGTAATCTCCTGTTCCCGCTGGGTGAGCGAGGCCCGGTAGTCCCGGATCATTGCAATCAGTTGATTGGAATTGACTGCGGGGAGGTCTATATAAAAGTTTCCGTCGTTGGCGGCAGGGGCCAGCTTGTGAATCTGCCTGTCAGCCGCCGCCGGGTCAGTGGTCGTTTCCGCGAGGGCCGAAACCGGCATGGTCGTTATCGAGATAAATGCGGCTAAGTAAAAAGGCAGTCGATGCATAGGGCTGGTGTCTCCCGATATTCAGGTATCGAAAATTTGAATGAATATTATAAGTGTCAATTATAAAGATGCAGAAAATAGATTCCATGATCTGGCGCATTGCAAATGCAGATAATAAAATCCGGCTTGTATATGATGTCAGCGGAGATGATTACGCCGAAACCACAAGCGACCCCCGAAATGAGATACACCCATTCTGCAGCGACGGTATAAGTGCGCATGTGGATGAGAGTCTTATTGAAATTGCTGTTTCCTGTCATGTGCTGTCTGCCGCCTGCCGCAGCGCCGGGCGCGGATCACGATGGCGATGTCAATATCGATGGTGAGGTGAATGTGGTTGATCTGCTCTGGGGGCAGCAGGCACTGCAGGGTACGCGCAGTTTGTTACCGGAGCAGGAGGCGCATGGTGATGTGGCGCCGCTTGTTTCAGATGTCCCGCAGCCGGACGGTGTGTTTGACCTGGGCGATGTGCTGGTCATTCAGCGTATGGTGCTTGGCGCACTGGATTTCTCCGTGCCGGGGAATCAGTTCAATATCGGCGACTCTATCGGCGAAGGAGAAGCGGCGGACGGTACTATCGGCCAGGCGCATCATGAGACGGTCTGGTCGACCGGCTATGACGGCGGTGACAGCGTGAACAGTTTTAATGAACGCTTCGAGGCTATTGCCGCTGCTGACTATTATGAAAATAATGCCAGTCGTGACCTGCTGTTCAACCAAGCCGTCAGCGGTGCGGAGATGGCTGATTTTGCCTCACAGGCACAGAGCATCGCAGCCGCTGCTGCGCAGACGCCCTCAGGCAATGCAGACATGGTTGCGGTGTTTCTGGGTAATAATGATGTCTGTGCTCCAAACCTGGCGGCAATGACAGACCCGGCGCTGTTCGAGGCGAACTACCGTGCCGGCCTTGATATGCTGGCCTCCAGCAGCGCGATCAGCAATGCGCAGATTCACGTTTCCGGCATCCCGGCAATTTACTGGTTGTGGAACGCCAAACACAATGTATTCTGGTGCCGGGTGTTTGTGTGGCCGTTCGTACCCTGTCAGAACCTGCTGGATAATCCGTCGGACGACTGCGCAAGCAGTGTTTCCCGGCTGGACCCGGACACGGTATATCCTGGCGATGGTGGCGACTGCCAGCGCAGGAAACAACTCCACGCCATCATTCGTGATGACTATAACCCGATCCTGCGCGATGTGCTGGACGAGTACCGTCAGTCCGGTCGGTTGCCGAATGCCAGGTACACCGATATCTATGATGTCCGGTTTGATTCCCAGCACGTCAATGACGGTGATTGCTTCCACCCCAGCACCACAGGTCACGCGCTGCTGGCACAATCCGAGTGGTGCAGGACGCATTGGAGTAACGGTGACCCGGCGTGTACCAACTGATGATGAAGAACTCGCTTGGAACAGCTGCATTGCTCGCCTTGTGCTGCCTGGTATCAGGCAGCGTCGTGGCGGCCGATGGCTTCCTGATGACGCCGCGGGGTACAGCTTATCAGGATCTGAAAACCGGTACGGGCGAAACTGCCGAACCCGGCGATGTGGTCACCATGCATTTCGTCGGCTGGCTGGACGATGCCGGCAGGCAGGGAAAGGAACTCTACAATAGCCGCCGGGACGGCAAATCGGTGTCCTTCGTCGTCGGCACGGACAAGGTGATGCAAGGCTGGAGCGACGGTGTCATCGGTATGAAGCCGGGTGGCAAGCGTCTGTTGAGACTTCCGCCCGCACTCGGATACGGTGCCAGGGGAGCGCAAGATGTGGTTCCAGCGGATGCCGGGCTGATGTTTATGATTGACTTGATCGCGGTGGAAAAATAGCGCCATTGCCACCTATATGGCGATCAGTCGGTGTTGTGGGCCTCACTTGCAGGCAGCCTTTCCGAACCAGAAGGCCCGGTCCTTCTGCAGTAACTCGTCATAGCGCATGTGATGCGTTCCGTCGCAGGAAAAGTTCAGACTGATCATGCCGTTGAACAGGTTGATCGACGCCATGCGCAGATAGATGGTCTCGTCGCCCATGCGCAGAGCCTGCATGGTGTCCAGCACCCGGGGAATATCCGCCGTTGGCATCAGCGCGCTGCCGGGATAGGTCCGGCGCGGATAAACCAGGCATATATCCGGATCGTTCAAGGCTTCGTGATCGAGTAACCGGTACCTGAACGGATCGTCCATCATCCAGATGGTTGCCTCGCCGCTCGAGAAGCGAATCTGGCACTGGAAGACGCCGCGTTCGGTCAGTAACTCCTCCAGGATGGACAAGGCCTGGTTCAGGTTGCGGTCCATCGGACTCTCGACCCGGGTCTGCTGAAAAAGCGTGCGCCTGATCGCCGGGTCGCCCTTGATCTGCTGCCAGTTGCCGGGTTCTTCATACAGAACAGAGGTGACCGGCAAATCGCGCAGGTCGAAATCGGCGACGCAATAGCCGAGCATGCCATGTTCCGAACGAACCTCCTGCAGCGCGGTCAGTGCGGGTCGCCGCGTCAGACGACTGATGTAAGCGTCAGATAACAGGAAACCCCAGGCCGGAACCTGCTCTTTCATATAGGGGCGATTTGACCGGTCACGCGCATAATGCCCGGGATGGATGCCGGTGCG
>JBDNAP010000145.1:0-3752 GCA_039768325.1 Thiogranum sp. | reverse complement strand
CGGCGCCTTGGCGATCGCGTTCTTTGTGTGACCTTCGAGAAAAAACGGGACTGCGAGAGTGTTCCCACCCAGTACAACCGAAACGGCCGATAAACCGCCGGCATCGGCATAGCATGCAATTCAAACGTAAGGTATGACAATCGAAGCTGCAACCACCCTGCCTGATACCGAGGTTTCCTGTCCAGGCTGTGAGGCCTGCTGTTGCCGTTTGGAAGTATTACTCATCACCGATACCGGAGTGCCCGATCGTTATATCGAGGTAGATAAATGGGGCGGGAGGCGCATGGCGCGGCTCGATGATGGCTGGTGTTCGGCCCTTGACCGAAACACCATGCTTTGTTCGATTTACGAGAAGCGGCCAGGGATTTGCCGTGAACTCGAGACGGGTGAATACGAGTGTCTTACTGAGCGAGCCGCCAGGGCGCTGGGCATGCGGGTATAGATTGAGCTCGATGCGGCGTGAGATGTACCCGCTATGAACCACAATTTGCGGAATAAGCCCGGGCATATGACAGTCGCTGTCGCCTGATAGGGCCAAGGGGTGCAGGCGCTGACCCCAACTTCTATCAGACTCTGATCTATACCACAGTATTTCTCTGCGATTGTAAAAGCTCGGCTGCGATACACTTCGCAGCGTTTAATGCTGTTGTTGAAAAACCTTGATGCAGATTCCCTTTGATAATCGCTTTGTCACCCTGGGTGAGGGCTTTTTTGCCAGGACTGATCCAACGCCGGTCAAAGAACCTGAACTCATTAAATTCAATGAGGCGTTGGCCAGGGAACTGGGCATATCAAGCGATCACGTTTCCGCATCTGTCGCAGCGGTTTTCTCGGGTAACAGGCTTCCTGAGGGTGCGGAGCCCCTGGCGATGGCGTATGCGGGGCATCAATTCGGCCATTTTGTTCCGCAACTGGGCGATGGCCGTGCGCTGTTGCTCGGGGAAGTTTCGGGACCCGAGGGCGCGCGTTACGATATCCAGCTGAAAGGGTCCGGGCGTACCCGTTTCTCGCGTGATGGTGACGGCCGTTCTGCCCTCGGCCCGGTGTTGCGTGAATACCTGGTCAGTGAAGCCATGCAGAAACTCAATGTCCCGACAACGCGTGCATTGGCTGCCGTGACGACCGGCGAGCCCGTCGCGCGTGAGCGTTTACTGCCGGGTGGGGTGATTACACGCGTGGCTACAAGCTTTGTTCGTGTGGGTACCTTTCAGTATTTCGCGGCGCGGGATGATGTCGCGGCGGTCAGACAACTCGCCGATTATGTGCTTGAAAAAAATTACCCGCAGCTTGTCGATACTGAAAAGCCTTATGTCGCGTTACTGCAGGCGGTGCTTGAGCGGCAGGCGGCGCTGATTGCACAGTGGATGCACATCGGTTTTATCCACGGTGTGATGAATACGGATAATATGTCGATCGCCGGTGAGACCATCGACTACGGGCCCTGTGCGTTTATGGATGCCTATCATCATGACCAGGTGTTCAGTTCCATCGATCGTCATGGGCGTTATGCCTACAGTAATCAACCTTCCATCGGTGTGTGGAATTTAACGCGTCTGGCAGAGACCTTCTTGCCCTTGTTTGATGACGACCCACAGGCGGCTGTGAACGTCGCGCAGGAAGTCCTGGAAGGCTACGCCGCACGCTATGCCTCGGACTGGCTGGCGGGCATGCGGGCAAAATGTGGTTTAACCGCGTGCCGTGGCGCTGAAGGCGATGAGGATAAAACCCTGATTGAAGGGTTGCTGGATGCGATGGCGGATAACCGTGCTGATTTCACCCTGACGTTTTATTACCTGTCACGGTTGGCGGATCAGCCATCGGAACGCGATAAGGACCTGCGCAACCTGTTTGATAGTCCCACGCAGATCGATGCCTGGCTGGAGCAGTGGCGTCAGCGCTTGACACTGGAGGCGCAAAGTAATGAAGTGCGACAGCAAGCGATGCAGGGAATCAATCCGGTCTATATCCCCCGCAACCACCAGATCGAGGCCGCTATCAGAGCGGCGGAAGACCAGGGTGATTTTTCTGTGTTTCACGCATTACATACCGTGCTGCAGAATCCGTATGTGGAACAGCAAGGCAAGGAAAGCTACATGCAGGCGCCTCAACCTGAAGAAGTGGTTGAATATACGTTTTGTGGAACTTAGCTTTTCTTCCCTTGCGTGTACCTTGATGGGTGGCTGTGGTAGGGTTTCGCCAGCATTATTTCAGGCCGCTCAATGACACAAAATACACTGTACTGGCACGACTACGAGACCTTCGGGATCGATACGGCGCGGGACCGGCCGGTGCAGTTTGCCGGCATTCGTACCGACGAGGATCTCAATATCATCGGTGAGCCGTTGAATATCATGGCCCGGCCGGCGCCGGACAGTCTGCCGCACCCGATGTCGTCGCTCATCACCGGGATCACCCCGCAGCAGGCGCTGGAACAGGGCCTGCCGGAGGCGGAGTTCATCGCCCGTATCCTGGCGGAGTTTTCGCAGCCGGGCACCTGTGGGGTGGGTTATAACTCGCTGCGCTTCGATGACGAGGTGACGCGCAACACCCTCTACCGTAACCTGTACGATCCCTATGGCCGCGAGTGGCAGAACGGCAATTCGCGCTGGGACATGATCGACGTGGTGCGTGTCTGCCACGACCTGCGCCCGGAGGGCATCGTCTGGCCAAGACGCGAAGACGCCGACCGCCCCAGCTTCAGGCTGGAGGAACTCACCGTTGCCAATGGCATTGCCCACGAACAGGCGCACGATGCCCTGTCGGACGTGTATGCCACGCTCGCGATCGCGAGGTTGATCAGGGAAAAGCAGCCGAAGTTGTACGCGTTCCTGTACAAGCAGCGGCGCAAGCAGGAGGTGCTCAAGGCCATCGACCTGAAGGAGATGACACCGATCCTGCATACCTCCGGCATGTATGGCAGTGACCAGGGTAATACCCGCCTGGTGGTGCCGCTTGCCGCCCACCCGACCAACCGGAACAGTATCATCGTCTTCGACCTGGCCCAGGATCCGGCCCTGCTGCTCGAGTCCGGGGCCAGGACGCTGGCCGAACGGCTCTATACCGCCCGTGAGGACCTGCCCGATGGCGTCGAGCGCCCGGCACTCAAGCAGCTTTTTGTCAACAAGTGTCCGGTCATCGCCCCCACCTCGACCCTGACCGGTGAGGCGGCCGGGCGCCTCGGCATCGATCTCATGCAAGGCAGGCGAAACCGGCAGACACTGCTCAATTCGCGCAAGGCGATTCAGGACAAGATCGCCAAAATCTTCGCGCCGCGCGAATTCGAACCGGTTAGCGATCCCGACCTGATGATCTACGCCGGTGGCTTCTTTGAGGGCAGCGACAAGGCGCTCATGAATGCCATCCACGACACCGATCCGCAGTCGCTGGGTGCGCAAAGCTGGAATTTCGCGGACACGCGGCTGCCGGAGATGCTGTTCCGTTACCGGGCGCGCAGTTATCCGGAAACGCTCGACCCCGGGGAGCAGGCCCGCTGGCTGGCGCATTGCCGTGCCCGCCTGGTCGAGGGCGAAGCCGGTCACTTCACGTTCAAAGCATTCCATGCCGAGATCGAGCAGCTGCGCAGCGAAATAGGGCCCGATGACGGCAAAAGGGGGCTGCTGACTGAGGTGGCGGCTTTCGCTGCCGAGCTGGAGTCCTTTGTGCAGGCGGATCGGCCGGCGCCGGGATAGGTATTGCTGGTAAACACACTGTTTTCCAGTGATCGAGCACTGTTCCGTTTTGTTTGCCAGACT
>JBDNAP010000144.1:0-6350 GCA_039768325.1 Thiogranum sp. | reverse complement strand
CCCTGTCATGAGCTGTTGAGTCACCGTTTCGAAACGGGCTGCATGATCTGGCTGTGACACAGGTTTGTCCGATTTAGATCCGGCAATTTAGCAGCAGTCGCGGGAGCGCCGTCTTTCGGCGCGATATTGCGGCCGGCAGACCGCTCCTGCAGCTCAGCTTGTTGCAGGCATTTAATAGATTTTCCGGCCATAGACCTCTATCCAGTCCCGCAGGCGGGTGATATGTTCCTCCTGCACCTGATCCCAGCTGAAGCGCCAGCGCCAGTTGTCTTCGGCCACCCCGGGTATATTCATACGATGCGCGCCATCCAGTCCGAGCACATCCTGCAAGGGAATAACCGCCAGTCGGGCTACTGACGCCAGCGCTGCGCGCACCAGCAGGCCGGGCATGGGTTCGCTCGATTCTCCCAGGTAGTGCCTGACCAGATGACGTTGCTCATCGGACAGTTCATGATACCAGCCCAGCGTCGTATTGTTGTCGTGGGTACCGGTATACACCACACTCATTTCTTCATGGTTGTGCGGAAGATAAGGATTGTGTGGTGACCCGTCGAAGGCGAACTGCAGGATTTTCATCCCCGGAAGATCAAACTGTTTGCGCAGAGCCGTGACCTCCGGGGTAATCACGCCAAGATCCTCTGCAACCAGCGGCAGTTCCTCAAATACCTGTTTCAAAACCTTGAAAAATCTCTCCCCCGGCCCCTTTACCCAATGCCCGTCCACCGCGGTATCGGCCTGTGCGTCAATTTCCCAGTAGGCCTCAAAACCACGGAAATGATCGATACGCACCAGATCAAACATCTCCATCTGCGAGCGAATACGATCCAGCCACCAGCCGAATCCGTCTTTCTTAAGGGTATCCCAGCGGTAGTGAGGATTTCCCCAGCGCTGTCCGGTTGCAGAAAAGTAATCCGGCGGGACACCGGCGACGACCTGTAAATGGCCGTTTTCATCAACGGAAAACCACTCCCGGTGGGCCCAGACATCAGCGCTGTCGTGCGCCACGAAAATGGGTATGTCACCGAAAAGAAGAACACCTCGCTCATTCGCATAACGCCGTAGCTGGCCCCACTGCCTGTAGAACAGGAACTGCTCAAAACGAATCTGCTCAACCCGGTTCGCCAGACGCTTGCGCGCGGTTTCCAGGGCTTTAGGGGCCCGATCACGTATCGCTTGTGGCCAGTGGTACCAGGCTTTGCCACCGTGTTCAGTGCGCAACGCCTCATAGAGCGCAAAGTCATCCAGCCACCGGCGGTGTTCCTGAACAAAATGCTCCAAGGCTTTGCGGTCATCATCACCCGCCTTGCGCTGGAAGCCTTCGTAGGCCGCCAGCAAGTGCACTTTACGCTGTGTGTCCAGGTCCAGTGCTTCAACGAGTCGGGCGTCATCGAGCCAGCCCTGTTCTTCCAGAATCTGTAAGCTGATGAGGCGGAAGTTACCGGCATGCACGGAAAGGCACTGGTAGGGGGACAGGTCTTCGTGGGTTGAACCCAGCGGTAGCGTCTGCCAGAGACCAACGTCGCAGCTACAAAGAAAATCCACGAAACGATAGGCATCCGGCCCGAGGTCGCCATTCCCCTGGCCGCCAGGCAATGATGTCGGGTGCAACAGTATTCCGGCACGCCGTTGTGCAAATACGTCCATGGTGCAGATTTTTCCTAATTTACCTCCCGGTTAGACTCGGCCTCAGGCAAACAAACCTTAGCCACGGGAGTTGGGCTTAAATGAAAAGTTCCTGTTCAGCCACTCATCGGAGACTTTGTCAGTACGCGGCTGGTGGACCCCGCCACTAGTCACTCGCCTGGCCGTGCCTCATCACCCCGCCCATTGTCGGCGCACCCGAACCGCGGGCAAAAGTATGCGCCAGATATTCGGGGGGCTCCAGTCCGAGCAGGTGATAGAGATTGGATAAATGTATTCGGAACAGGCTCTCAAAGTCACTGACGGAATGCGCCGGATTGTAATCACCAATCCACCAGAACCAGTCGGAACCCTCACAGACTGCCAGTTGCAGCTGCGCAGCCCGCAGCTGGTCGCTGTCCACTCCGCCTGCCGCACAGGCTTTGTCAAACGCCCGCTTTGCATCACCGAGCATATCCCAGCCACGGTTCTTGTCGCGATCACCGATCCAGGTCGAGAAATTTCCGTATACCCAGGAACCACTCACCATACTGGACAGGGAACCGATCTCGATACCTTCTTCCAGGCATTCGGAAAACGTGGACAGCTTCAGTGTCGGATGATCGGTAAGCTTTTCGTACAGGGTTTTCAGAAAATAGTAACCGTTCTCCGGATAGTGTTCCCACGCATTCTCACCATCAAGAATGATCGGTAACGCCAGACTCCGTCCCTTGTGCGCCTTGACTATCTGCTCCAGATGATGAATAAAATTAGCCACCGCATCGTCCGCGTGCCAGGCGGAATAGTTAAAGCCGATTTCGTCAGACAGCCCGTCGTCGCGAAAAAAACAGACGGTATTCCCGTTTCCGACACGATAAGCCTTTAATACAGCGTCAGGCGCGGCCGCAGCCTCCTCGCCCTCCGAGCTAAACAAACTGTTACGCAGCACGCTTTCACCACTCGCCGCCCAGCTGAACCCGTACTCCTCCAGAAGATCGAGTGTTGGCCCGCTGACGCTGCCTTCCGAGGGCCAGCAACCGGCAGGTTTTCGGCGGAAACACTGCTCGAACACCTTGATGCCTTCCTGCAGATGCCAGCGCACACGCGCTTCGCCGCCCTGGTAGAACTCCAGCTCGGGCAACTGGGTGTCCGGTGTGGCTTCCCTGGCGCTCTGAATCTCCAGCATCAACGGCATGATGGGGTGGGCATATGGGGTGACCGACAGCTCGACCTGGCCACGGTCTGCCAGTGCCGCATAGCGGTCAATAACAGCGGACAACAGTTCGCCGATCAGACCCAACAGTTCCCGACGGTCGTGCAGAGAGAAGTTGTTGCCCTGCTCCTGCCAGCGCTGCACACGTAAATCGCTACGGCGTACCGTTTCCCCCATCCACCCGAGGTGATACCAGAACAGCAGATCCGACAAAAGCTGATCACTGACATATAACAGGTCTGCGCAATTGTTCAGGAAAGGCCTCGCCAGATCAGTCAATCGCTGGTAGGCCGGGAAGCGTGCCACTACACGTTCGTGATTGATACGCATGCAGTTGTTGATCAGCTCCAGGCGCTTTTCAGGATGCGCCGGCAGCACTGGCTCCACCAGCGCCGCCAACAGCGGGTCGCGTATCGCTTTATGATCGCGTAGAAACCCGCTGATCTGGATTGAATAATCGTTTAGCTGCTCCAGCAGAACCGGTGCAAAATTTACCACGGCTTTTGCCGCCGGCACCGCTTCCAGATGTGCCGCCATGTCGACATAGTCCTTGATGGCGTGCAGGTAACTCCAGGGCAGTTTGTACTCACCACCGATCTGGTCACGGTACTGCGGCTGGTGCATATGCCAGCACAGCACCACACGCATGTCGACATCAGCGGACAAAGTGCAATTCCTGACCCAGCATCTCCGGAGTGACCAGCACCACACCGCCCGGGGTCACATGGAAGCGCTCGGCATCCTTGTCCGGATCCTCACCGATAATGGTTTCAGCCGGTATCCGGCAACCTTTATCGATCACGGCATTCTGGATACGGCAATAGCGCCCAATGTCGGCATCGGGTAAAACCACCGCGTGCTCCAACACCGAATAGGAGTTTACTTTAACATTGGAAAACAGCAGCGAATGACGGACCTTTGCGCCGGAAATCAGGCAACCACCGGACACCATGGAATCCACCGCCATACCACGCCGCTCCTCGTCATCGAATATGAACTTGGCGGGTGGCATCTGCTCCTGGTAGGTCCATATCGGCCACTCATCGTCATACAGGTTAAGTTCCGGTGTCACTCCGATCAATTCAAGATTGGCCGCCCAAAAAGCATCCACCGTACCCACGTCACGCCAGTAGGCCTGCTGGTTACCACTCTCATCTCGAAACGGGTAGGCAAATACCCGGTAGCGGGAAATAATGGCCGGGATAATGTCGTGCCCGAAATCATGGCTGGACTTGATGTTGTCCGCATCCTTGATCAGCTGCTCGAACAGAAATCGTGTATTGAACACATAGATTCCCATCGATGCCAGCGCCGTATCGTCACTTCCGGGCATCGGTGAAGGTGATTCCGGTTTCTCGTGAAATTCCAGAACACGCCCTTCTTCATCCGTGGTCATAACGCCGAAAGCCCTCGCCGCCTGCAAATCGACCTCCAGACAGCCGACCGTCATATCGGCCCCGTTTTCCACATGCTGGGCGATCATGGGGCCATAATCCATCTTGTAGATATGATCGCCGGCCAGAATCAGCACGTATTCAGGATTATGAATACGGATAATGTCCAGGTTCTGGTAAATCGCATCGGCGGTGCCGGCATACCAGGAAGATTGAATCCGCTGTTGGGCCGGCAGCAGCTCGACAAATTCACCGAATTCACCGCGCAGAAAACCCCAGCCGCGCTGTATGTGCTGGAGCAGGGAGTGCGCCTTGTATTGCGTCAGAACGCCGACACGGCGGATTCCCGAATTCATACAATTCGACAGCGGAAAATCGATAATACGGAACTTGCCGCCAAACGGTACAGCCGGCTTGGCGCGCCACGCCGTCAGCTGTTTTAGACGAGATCCGCGTCCACCGGCAAGTATCAATGCCAGAGTATCTCTGGTCAGACGACTCACGAATCGCGGCGTGGACACGGCATTCATTGATATTCCCCTGTGTATTTGGCCAGCATTCTACTAAAGTGCAGACCGGACTGTAATAATCTGATTGTTTAACCGCGTATGGTACCATCTGTGCCGTTTCAGGAAAGTTAACTTTTTCAAAAACAGAGACAGTACGTGCATGGCCCCACCGAAATCCCACTCAATGACCTCAGCGGCTTCATTGCCCGAAGCGCTGGTTCGCATACTCGAAGCCCGTCACCACGACCCCTTCGAAGTCCTCGGCAAACACCATGAAGGCCAGCAGGACATTGTCCGGGCATTTCTGCCACATTGCAGTAATGCGCGCATTGTCGAAACCGGTGCCCCGTTAGCACGCGTTGAAAAAACCGACCTGTTCGAATGGCGTGGTGCCGACAGCAGCGTGCCGACCCGTTACCAGCTGGCGTGGACTGACCGTGACGGTATAGAATGCCTGGCCTACGACCCGTATTGTTTCCCGCCACAGCTGGGCGACCTGGATCTTCACCTGTTCGGTGAAGGCCGCCACCTGCACGCCTACCGGTTTCTGGGTGCACAGCTGTGCGAAGTGGAAGGCGTCAAGGGCACACGTTTTGGGGTATGGGCGCCTGGCGCCGAACGTATCAGCGTGGTCGGCGACTGGAATCACTGGGACGGCCGCTTTCACCCGATGCGCGCACGCGGTGGCAGTGGCGTGTGGGAATTATTCATTCCCGGCGTCAGCGCGCATGCTAATTACAAATTTGAAATCCGCAATCGCGAGTACGGCAGCATCCAGCTGAAAACAGACCCCTATGGCCAGGCATTTGAATTGCGGCCGGGTACCGCTTCCATCACGCAACCGCCTGACACCTACGCCTGGAATGACCAGCAGTGGATGAAGGCACGCGCTGGCGGGGACTGGTTACATACCCCCATGTCAGTCTATGAAGTTCATCTTGGCTCCTGGCAACGTGATGGGCAGGGCCAGTTCCTGAACTATCGCCTGCTGGCCGAATGGCTGGTGAACTATGTCAAGGAAACCGGTTTCACGCATATTGAACTGCTGCCGGTCACCGAACACCCTTTTGACGGGTCCTGGGGTTACCAGACGACCGGTTATTTTGCGCCTACCAGCCGCTTCGGGAAGCCCGACGACTTCCGCTTTTTTGTCGACTACTGTCATCAGAACGGCATCGGCGTCATTCTCGACTGGGCACCCGGCCACTTTCCCAAAGATGATTTTGCCCTGGCCCGCTTCGATGGCACCATGCTGTATGAACACGAAGACCCACGGCGTGGCGAACACCGTGACTGGGGCACACTGATCTTCAACTACGGGCGCAATGAAGTTCGTAATTTCCTGTTGTCGAGCGCAATCTACTGGCTTGAAGAGATGCATATCGACGGTCTGCGCGTGGACGCGGTGGCGTCAATGCTATACCTGGACTACTCACGCGATCCAGGTGACTGGGTTCCCAATGAATATGGCGGCCGTGAAAACCTGGACGCCGTGCACTTCCTGCGCCACCTGAATGAAGTCACCCACGCCGAACAGCCGGGCAGTATGATTATCGCCGAGGAGTCAACCGCCTGGCCTCAGGTAACCCGTCCGGTCGATGTGGGCGGGCTGGG
>JBDNAP010000143.1:0-3169 GCA_039768325.1 Thiogranum sp. | reverse complement strand
TTGGCTTCTTTGTAAGGGTAGTGACGGCGGAAACAATACCGGCAATGTATCGCACAGGCACCTGTCAATGTCAGCAACACACTTCCCCGGTACTTGTGCAGTACGCCTGCTGCCGGCATTGTATCCAGCTCGTCCAGTGGATCAGTGCTGTAGCCTGGCACACTATGGAGCTCTTCGCCCAGCGGAAGGATTTGTCTCAGCAGCGGGTCGTAAGGATCGCCCTGGCGCATGCGTGCCAGAAAACCGCGGGGTACGCGCAACTTGAACTCGGAGGATGCCCGCACAGCGACCGGTAACAGGCTCTTCGGCAGTCCAAGCTCGCGCAGCAGCGTTTCCGGTTCGGTAATTGCCTGGCTAAGCAGGGTTTGCCAGTGTGGTGGCTGTTGCAGCCGCAGGCTTCGGGTTATCATGGGCTCACAAATTCTCGAATATTAACTGTTAAAGGGTGCTCGATGGCGACCTATAGTACCAATGAATTCAAGGGCGGCTTGAAAATCATGCAGGACGGCGACCCCTGTTCCATTATTGAAAACGAGTTTGTAAAACCGGGCAAGGGCCAGGCATTCAATCGGGTCAAGATTCGCAACCTCAAAACCGGGCGCGTTATCGAGCGTACTTTCAAATCGGGTGAAACCGTGGAAGCTGCCGACGTCATGGAAAGTGATATGCAGTATCTCTATAACGACGGTGAATTCTGGCATTTTATGGATCCGGAGACCTACGAGCAGATCGCCGCCGATGCAACGGCTGTTGCCGATGCGTCAAAGTGGCTCAAGGAACAGGATATCTGCCAGGTGACTCTCTGGAATGGCGCGCCGATCAGTGTAATAACGCCCAATTTTGTGATGCTGACAGTGACCGAAACTGATCCCGGTGTCCGTGGTGATACTTCCGGTGGTGGTGGTAAACCGGCAACGCTGGAAACCGGTGCCGTTGTGCGTGTGCCTCTGTTTATCGATGTTGATGAGATAGTCAAAGTCGATACTCGAACCGGCGAATACGTCGGCCGTGCCAAAGACTGACAGTGCCGACAACAACGATTGGCGGCCCGGTGCCAGTCTCGAAGTGATGAAAATACGCGCCACCTTGCTGGCGCGTATTCGCTCCTTTTTCGGGCAAAAGGGGGTGTTGGAAGTCGATACACCCGGTTTGTCCCGCTACGGAAATACCGACCCCGCCATAGAGTCCTTCAGGAGTGCTTATCGGGGTCCTTACAGTGCCGACGGTTTACCGCTGTATTTACACACCTCGCCGGAATTCTTCATGAAGCGTCTGCTGGCAGCCGGGTGTGGACCGATTTACCAGTTGGCACACGTGTTTCGTAACGGTGAGTTCGGCGGCAGGCATAACCCGGAGTTCATGATGCTGGAATGGTACCGTCCGGGGATGGACCACCACGCCTTGATGGATGAGATTGATGCATTGCTGACGGTTACCCTGGAAGGTTTTCTCGACTATCGTGCGGCGAAACGCATCAGTTACCGGCAGTGGTTCCTGGACGCAACGGGGCTCGATCCCTGGTCTGACAGCGTATTGGCATTTCGGCAGTTCGCCGAGCAGCGGCTCGAGTCCGTACCAGCCGGCATGGATGACGATAATCTGGATACCTGGCTGGATCTTCTGGTGACACACTGGCTTGAACCACGACTCACCGATAAGGTGTTGTTTGTCGTCGACTATCCGCCGAGCCAGGCGGCATTGGCGCGTATACGCGAAGACTCGGTAGTGGTGGCGGAACGCTTCGAGCTTTTTCTCAGCGGTGTCGAACTGGCCAATGGTTATCATGAACTGGTGGATGCCGGGCAACAGGTCCAGCGTTTTGAAAATGAAAACAGGATTCGTGAACAATCAGGACAGGCCACTGTCGACTATGACGAAAACCTCGTTGCCGCGTTGCAATCCGGATTGCCCGCGTGTTCCGGTGCCTCAATCGGTTTTGACCGGCTGGTGATGCTGGCGGCCGGTTTGTCCGATCTGAATGCAGCGATACCGTTCTCGTTTCAACGTAGCTAGACAGCCAGGGAGTTGACACCGATTCTCCCGACGAAGTGTGCCAGAAGAGCCATGCCACAGCCCCGTATCGTACTCGTCAACACCAGTCACCCCGGTAATATCGGTGCGGTAGCCCGTGCCATGAAGAATATGGGGTTGAGTGACCTGTGTCTGGTTGATCCGCTGTCCTTCCCCAGCGCCGAAGCTACCGCCCGTGCCTCAGGTGCCGATGACCTGCTGGCCCGGGCCAGGTGCGTCGCAACGTTGGAGGAAGCGATTGCCGATGCGGTTCTGGTGGTCGGTGCGAGCGCCCGCAGTCGCAGTTTACCGGTGCCCATGCTCGATCCGCGTGATTGCGCGAAACTGGTTTTTGAACAGCCCCCTGCCAAAGCGGTGGCCATTCTGTTTGGCCGGGAACGCACCGGCCTGACCAACGAAGAACTGGACCGTTGCCACTATCTGGTGCAGATTCCAAGCAACCCGGAATACCCCTCGTTGAATATCGCGGCTGCCGTACAGATCATCGTTTACGAACTGAGCTTGCTTGCCGGGCACGGGGTGAATGCCGAACAGACAGAGATTGACTATGCAACAGCCCGGCAGATGGAGCAATTCTACGCCCATCTTGAAGAGACCCTGGTGGAGCTGGAGTTTCTTGATCCGGCAAACCCGAAGCAACTCATGCGGCGGCTGCGCCGTCTGTTCGGGCGTACCCGACCCGATCAAAACGAGATAAACATTCTGCGCGGGATTCTGACCGCCATGAATAAAAAGTGCAGGTGAGAAAACTGCGCTGCAGGATAATCGGCATGTATAGCCTGTGCCGTATTGCGAATTCGCTGTCTTCAGCCTGTATAGTATGCATAACTCAGAAAACTTAAGGTGGCACTATGTGGGAGCGATTGCAGGAAGATCTCGACTGTGTATTTGATCGGGATCCGGCGGCCCGTACCCGCTTTGAGATCATCACGACCTACCCCGGTTTCCACGCGGTGATGGCACATCGTTTAAGCCATGCCTTGTCACGTAGAGGTTTTCACTGGCTGGCACGGATTATTTCCAACCTGGCGCGCTGGCTTACCGGGATCGAAATTCATCCTGGTGCGAAGATCGGGCGGCGCTTTTTTATTGATCACGGGATGGGTGTAGTCATTGGTGAAACCGCCGAGATTGGCGA
>JBDNAP010000142.1:0-5177 GCA_039768325.1 Thiogranum sp. | reverse complement strand
TCGGCCGCATGGACGCGGCCGTCGAGCCTGCATGGACGTATTCACGGCGTGTGCCACCAGCTCATGTCACCCCGGCAACGCACTCACTCAGTCAAGGGACGCTTATTTTGGATAAAAAATTACTCGATATTCTGGCCTGCCCACTGTGTAAAGGTCCGCTGCTCTATGACAAGGAGCACCAGGAACTGATCTGCAAGGCGGATCGCCTGGCTTACCCGATCAGGGACGACATCCCGGTCATGCTCGAAGAAGAAGCCCGGCAGCTACCTGCTGAAGAAGATGTTTGAGGAAGAGCGGGCAGCACACCCTTTTTCCTATCCCGTTCGTTGCCGGGGTGGCATGAGCTTTCGGCAGCGTCGGCTGCATGGACGCGACCGTCGAGCCTGCATCGACGTATTTACGGCGTGTGCCGCAAGCTCATGCCACCCCGGTAACGCACTCACTCAGTCAAGGGACGCTAGCCAATGGCCAATGCCTATAAAGTAGTGATACCTGCCCGTTACGCCTCGACCCGTTTGCCAGGTAAGCCACTGCGCGAACTGCTTGGTAAGCCCATGCTGCAGCACGTCTTCGAGGCAAGCTGCCAGTGCGGCGCAGAGCAGGTCGTGATCGCAACCGATGACGAGCGTATTGAAGCAACCGGCAAGAGCTTTGGCGCTGAGGTCTGTATGACCTCTTCGGAACACGCCAGCGGTACCGATCGGCTGGCTGAAGTGGTGAATAAACTCGCCTGGTCAGATGACGAAATCGTCGTGAACGTGCAGGGCGATGAGCCTTTGATGCCGCCGGCGCTGATCGAGCAGGTCGCCGGCGATCTTGCCGGCTATCCTGAAGCGTCCATCTCTACTATCGCCACACCGCTGGTTGCCGCCGGTGAATTCTTTGATGTCAATGTGGTCAAGGTTGTCACCGACCGGGCCGGCTTTGCGCTCTATTTCAGCCGCGCATCCATTCCCTGGGACCGTGACTTACTGAACAACGGCGTCAAGGCCCTGCCGATTGGTATTGTGCCGCTGCGCCACATCGGTATCTATGCCTACCGTGCCGGCTATCTGCGCCGTTATGCAGAAATGCGTCCCTGTCCTCTGGAACAGGCCGAACAACTGGAACAGTTGCGGGCCCTGTGGTACGGCGAACGCATTCACGTGGCGGAAGCCAGCCAAAGACCGGGACCGGGTGTCGATACGGAAGATGATCTGGTGATCGCCGAGCAGTTACTGAAGGCGAAAATCAACGGCGCTACCAGCTAAGGCGCATGTAAACCGCTTTTATCAGGTAAGCTTGGTGTTCTTTTTTAACCAGGGTTCCGCGAAACACTACTCCAGCCAGGCGCCGATGACGGAATTGAGTGTGTCGTTCTCATCAAACAATGGCAGGGTATGACATTGCTGCACGCGCCGTGTCGCCTCCCCGAACTGGTTGCTCTGGATGACGCGTTGCCTGCCCTCGCAACGCACCACCAGTGAATTCTCTGCATCCAGAACTTCGATGATACGGCAGGCGTGACCACGGTACTGGACCGACTTGCCGACGAGTAGACGCAGTTGCTGCAGCAGTTTTGTGTACATCAGAGCGGCTTCCTTCTGATTAATGACACTACTGACACTGTGTGCCAGACGACCGTACTAATCAAGCTAAAACAGCTTCACGGTGCATCGCTCCCGCGCATCCCCGCGCTTCGCGATGTACGTCCTTCCCTGGACGCAAAAAAACGGCGGCCCGAAGGCCGCCGCCGTTGCTGAAATGTTGGCTGCTTATGCTCCGTTTCGTTCTGCTGAATCCAGCCATCCAGAGGTGTTGAGGCATGACCGGCCAATCATTTAAAACAGCGCTGAGTTAAAGACTTAAATAGGACCAACCAGCTGCGCATTGACATTTTGCCGTCTGATTTTCTGCAGAATATCCATTGACTGGACTGTCTGCCGATCGTAGCGGACCCGTACCAGATGATGCCGTAAGGGTGTGAACTCAACCGAAAATATTCCAGAGTCTTTGGAGATCGTTTCGACGAGTCCGTTTCGCCGCTCTTCATCCAGACTTTCATTGATATGTACGATCAACTCCACCTCTTTGCCAGTATTGCGCACAGTGCTTAAACTCAAGAGTACTCTCCTTATCGAAATTGGGGTTATCAAGGTAACTGTATGAATAATGATTGAAATAATATATTTCTTGTATAGCACCCCCTGGCTTGTTCGCCTGCTATCATGCGCCCCCTCTGGTGCTTGAAGGATAATCACCGCACCAGTCCCAAACACACAGAACCTGTGTGTTCCGATAGGATAGTTGAAATATTGCACGTTGCAAGTTAAATCCTTAAAAAATAATACATTAGATTTAGTTTATATTGTTAATTATTAATAGCAGATGGGTAAAAGATGACTGGAAGCATCTGATATACTGAAAAATGATACGATGAACGCTGCTTACACCCCTGAGAGTCCTCCACGAGTCTTGAAATCAAACCCTGCAAAACAGTACAATCAGCCCGCGCGTTTACCAGATAATCAGTGATAACATATTGAATAAAAATACAAATATTCAAGTTCTCTTCGTTTGTATGGGCAATATATGCCGATCGCCAACCGCCCAGGGGATGTTCGAGCACCTGCTGGAAGAGGCCCGGCTGAGCCAGCACATCGATGTCGATTCAGCGGGCACCCACGCCTATCACATTGGTGAAAAACCGGACAAACGCGCCACACAGGCCGCAGCCGGCCGGGGAATTGATCTAAGCCGACAAAGGGCACGCCGCGTTGAAGCGGCTGATTTCATGCGTTTTGACTATGTGCTGGCCATGGACAGCAGCAATCTCGACGACCTGGTCGCAATCTGTCCGCAAGCACAGCAGAACAAGATTCAACTCTTCCTTGATTTCGCTCAGGATCTATCCGAACGGGAAGTGCCGGATCCTTATTACGGTGGTGATCAGGGATTTGAACGGGTGCTGGACCTGATTGAAATGGGCGCGCGCGCGCTGCTGGAAGACGTACGGCAGCGCCTGGCATAAAGGACAGCCAGGCCATTCATCGGGAGGCAGCAGGGCGGCGGGCGGAAAAAGCGCTCGGCTCTGACCTGATCACGCTTTCACAGCCGCGTGCCGTACGTACCGGCGGAACGCCCGGGACCATTGATCCAATGATCGCCGCTTATTCGTCGCCTACAGCAGCGGCCGAGGTATCCGGTTTCTGCTCGGACTGTGACTTTTTCGCAGCGCTTGTTTTCGGTTTGGCTTTCGGAACCTTTCCGGAGTCGGTCTCTAAGGAAGGCGCCTGTCTCGGTTTTGCATCCGCTTGTTTGGCACTGGCCGCCTGACTCACAGCAGCTGGTTCAGGTGTCGGCGTCTTTTTTTCGGGTAAAGGGGAGGCCGCTGGAAGCGGTTTTACATCCGCCTGTTTATCGCTTCGAGCCTTATTGCCTGCTGCCGGTTCGGGTGTCGGCGTCTTTTTTTCCGGTACGGGGGATGCCGCCGGAAGCGGTTTTACATCCGCCGGCTTATCGCTTCGATCCTGATCGCCCGCAGCCGGTACGGGTGTTGGCGCCTTTTTTTCCGGTTTGGGGGCAACCGCCTGAAGCGGTTTTACATCCGCCTGTTTAGCCGCTTCAACCCGACCACCGGCTTCCGCTTTGGAGCTGTCTTTGGAGCTGTCTTTGGGGCTCGCCGATGCAGCATCGGCCTGTGTCTGCGCCGAGCCGCCGTCGCGACGTGACCCGGAGCGACGGCGTCCACCACGGCGCCCTCGCCGGCTGCCGCTGCGTGGCTGCTGGCCCTGTCCGCCTTTGTCCGCGGCCGCCTGTTGTTGCTTGTCAGGCGTCTGCACAACGGCTTTGCTGTCTTTACTCTCCTTGCTTTCCCTGGCGTCTTTAGCCGCCTTGGCCTGCGCCGGTGGTTGCTCTTTGGCGGTTTTATTACTCTCGGCCGCTGCACCGCCATTGGCGCGACCGGTTTGTTGTTTACCACGCTGTTGTTTCCAGCCATCGCTGCGGCGTGCGGGTTGACCACGACGCCTAGCGCCTCCCGGGCGTCCGCCCCGACCGCCACGTCCGGAATCGCCTGCCGCCCGGGCCCGCTTGGCAGGTGCGGGTGTTTTCGGTTCTTCTTCGGGCTCACTGCCTTTGCCGAACAGGTTGTCCCACATGCGACGAATCAGTCCGGGGGATTGTGCAGGTGCAGGCTGCTGACGCACCACAATCGGCGCGGGAGCCTGCGGTGCGACTGCCTGAACGGCGGGTTTTTCCGCTTCAGGCGCCTTGATGCCGCCAAGGCCCGCCACGGGGTCCGTCTCGGCCTCACTTTCCGCAGGTATCATTTCGTGACTGGTTGCGCCGTGTTCACCACCCAGTTCCTCGATCCTTACCCGTCTGATTTCATAGTGCGGTGTTTCCAGGCTCGGGGTTGGAATCAGGGTGACACCCAGCTTGTGCCGTTGTTCCAGGGTGGACAGGATTTCGCGTTTTTCGTTAAGCAGATAGGTACCGACATCCACCGGCACATGGGCGATGACGCGACCGGTTTTCTCTTTCATCGCCTCTTCTTCGAGAATGCGGAGTATGGACAGTGCCAGTGATTCAACGCCCCGCACCGTGCCCTGACCGATGCAACGCGGGCAGACGATCTGACTGGATTCCCCCAGAGAAGGCCGCAGACGCTGACGGGACATCTCCATCAAGCCAAAACGCGAAATACGCCCAACCTGTACCCGTGCGCGGTCGATGCGCAAGGCGTCACGCAGCCGGTTTTCCACTTCACGCTGGTGTTTGGTCGGCTGCATATCGATAAAGTCGATAACAACCAGCCCGCCCAGATCACGCAGGCGTAACTGGCGGGCGACCTCATCGGCGGCTTCCAGATTGGTGTTTAAGGCCGTTTCCTCAATGTCGCTGCCCTTGGTCGCTCGTGCCGAGTTGATATCGATGGAAAGCAGCGCCTCGGTATGATCTATGACGATGGCACCGCCGGAGGGCAGGCTGACCTCGCGCTGGAATGCGGTTTCGATCTGGCTTTCGATCTGGTAGCGGGAAAACAGCGGTACGGGGTCGTCGTAGCGTTTCAGTTTTTTCAGGTTGTGCGGCATGACCTGGGTCATGAATTCCGTGGCACGCTGGAATATTTCAGCATCATCAATCAGTATTTCGTTGATATCGCTGCGCAGGTGATCGCGCAAAGCGCGGATGAT
>JBDNAP010000141.1:0-12698 GCA_039768325.1 Thiogranum sp. | reverse complement strand
GTGTGAACCCCGAAGCCCCGGTTCGCCGCCACATCGACAGGCAGCGCATTATAGTGACGCATCAACACGGGCTCACCATACCGAACACTCAGGAGTTTGGGCGGTAAAGTACCGTCGAAGGTCCATAGCGCCGTATGCTCCTGCACCGGCATATTCGGATGGAAGCGGATGTCGATGCCATTTGTTGTGCCTTCAAACCCGGGCACACCCACCGTGTTGTGATAAAGACCGCCGGGACCGAATTCGCCTTTTCTGTACTTGTGACCCTGTTTGCTGTCACGGAAACCGCCGTTGCTGCGAGCCCCGGTCATCGCGGTCTGGAAGTAGACCTCGGGCTTGAACTCCTCCCAGCGCTGGTGAGACCAGCCCAGGCCTGGCGGACGTCCCTCTGCCGGAGGATCAGCCAGGTCGCGACCCAGGTAATTTTCGATCAGACTTTCCCAGGGGTTCGCGTCCTCGGTATTGGCAAACTTTGTGGGATTAGGCCAGATACGCTGGGCGAGAAAGCCTTCCAGCGTTTCACCGTCGGGCGCACTCTGCGGATCCAGGGGTGACGGCAATGCCTGCCAGTTTTTGGGACGTTTTTTCCTGAACTTCAGCTTCTCGGTTCCGAACTCCTCGAAGCGCAACATCTGCTGGCTGAACGGCCGGGCACCATACAAGGGACTTGGCGCGCCATTGGTCGGGATGTTGTATCTGCCGTCGTCCCGTTGCTCTTCGGCCTGCAACACATTATTTTCCGAAGCGTCTTCGGCGTGCCCCGTAATCCCCCCCGCAAAAGTTCCCGCGTTCGCTTCCGGAAGGCCTTTGAGAAGATCACCATCGGGATCGATTACCAGATCGGTTAGCGCCGAAGGATCATCCTCGAGAGTATAGAGGACATCGTCATCATCGTTGTCCTCGCTATCGCTGTCATGATCACGCCCCCCGTTGGCATTGCCGGCGACAAAGCACACCGCCAGGATTGCTGTTCCAACGATTCGCCGAAACCGCAGAGTGGTGTCAAAAACACCGGATCGATCTAATCTTGTCATTGTAATACTCCCTGTTCAGATAGCTTCCAACGCATCACCTTGACGATTCGACATGCATTGGCCCCAATACGAACCTGATCATGCGGCACGATGTCGCACCGCTCTGTAACTATCCGCACACCCTGATTGGTAATATTTCACAAAGTCAGGACGGGCAAGGAATCGGGCCGAGAAACTTTGGGCTTAAAAGTGGGGGCCGGGGCCGGTGCGCGCGCCCCCTTGAACAGCAGCAAAGTGCCTGCAAGACTTCAGGCAAGCTAACATCAGCGATGAGTGCAGGTGTTGTCGCAGGCGCAGTCGCGCCTGCCTTGAAGGCATGTCGTCCTTTACACATGGATCCCCCCGGATCAGACTTGAATCAAACGCATTCCATTAACGATTCGTTGTGCATTTACTCCCATGCACCGTAGTACAGCGACGCAATGAGGCGACCCAACACGTTTTTAAATCGATTAGCGTACCGAGACATTCGGGTGACGACGGTTCAGTATTCGGGTTTATTATTTGCGCGCCTCGATCACGGCCGCAACAACGTAATCCTCCACCCCGCTACCAGGCGCCCAGTCCTTGATGAATTCCCGGGACTCGTCTTTGGGCTGGATGCGGATATCGGAGAATCCGGCCCCGGCCAATACCGATTGCAGTTCATCGATGGTGGAGGCACCCGAGACACAGGCAGAATGCAGGTAAGGGTCATGCCGCAGGGTTTCGGGCAGCTCAATCGTGGTGACCACGTCGGAGATGGCAAGCCGGCCCCCGGGTTTCAGTACCCGGTATGCCTCCCCGAATACCCCGGCCTTGTCCGGTGAGAGGTTGATGACGCAGTTGGAAATAATGACATCGACACAGTTGTCCGCCACCGGCAGGTATTCGATTTCCCCCAGCCGGAATTCCACGTTCCTGTATTGAGCTTTTTCAGCATTGTTACGCGCCTTGCTGATCATGGCCGGCGTCATGTCAACACCGATGACTCGGCCGTTCTCACCCACTTCCTGTGCGGCCAGAAAAGCATCGAATCCTCCCCCACTGCCGAGGTCCAGTACCACTTCGCCACATTTGAGACTGGCAATGGCACGCGGGTTACCGCAGCCCAAGCCCATATCGGCGCCATCCGGTACCTTGTCGAGTTCCTCCGGGGTATAACCGAGCCGTGTCGATATCAAGGCATTGATCTTCGCCTCGTCCGACACCCCGCAACAGGAACTGGCCTCGCCGCAACAATCGCCATTGTCACTCGCCTCGGCGACCTCGCTGTAGGCCGAGCGCACGCGCTGCCGGATTTCATCGGCTTTTGGCTGCTTCATTTCTTTCAATACTCCACTTGGTTGCAAGCTCTCCGCTGTCCCGTTAACGCCTTCTCCCGGAACAGAGTGTTGTTAAAGTCCCCTCACCCTCCGGGAGAGGAGGTTAACGGGACAGCAATGTCATGAGTCTGTAAATTTGCCGACATAAGCTTGTGGGACCGTCGGCCGCACGGACACGAGCGTCGAGCGTTCAGGGATGTATTTACAGCGTGTCCCGTAAGTTTATGTCGGCAAATTTACGCATGCCTTCGGCGCAATCGCCCACCGTTGTATGCCAGCGCCTGAGATCTTCGACTCTGTCGAGATCCCATAAAGTATCGAGTTCCGAGTATGGCAGTTTCAGCGCCTGCAGGCGCGTTCGAGTCAGCTGCAGTACGCGGTCGCTGCTCCAGGGGATATCCGTAAACAGGCGCTCATCGCACGTACGCGTTCCTATCAGTACATAGCCGCCGTCTTCCGCCGGACCCAGCACAACAGCGCTACCGGCATCCAGCTGCCGACAGGCACGTTGCAGGTAAGCCACGCTCATCGCCGGACAGTCAGTGCCGATCAACACGGCAAAACCGCCGGTCCGCAATGCGGCCTGAATCGCATGGCACATACGCTGACCGAGATCAGCCCCTTTTTGCAGTTTTACCTCAATCGGTTGTCTGCCGGCCAGCGACACAAACAATGGGTGACAGATCTGCGCGGCGACGTGTAGTTCAACCGGTGCCAGCCCCGACTGTACCGCCATGCTGACTGTTTCACACAACAGTTGTTCGTACAGCGCCGCTGCTGCCTGCTCGCCGATGTGTGCAGCCAGACGGGTTTTTACCTCGCCGGCCACGGGCGGCTTGGCGAATACCAGGATCCGGCCGGCCGGGTACTGGAAGTCAGCTTGTCCGGTCATAATGCATCGCCAGGCGCGCCGGCGGAACACCCAGGAAATAGGCCAGTCGCAGATACCACATCAGCGCCACCGTACGCAACACACCCTGCTGTTCCCAGCGCCGGCTTGACGCTGTCAGTGTGTCCCACAAACACACCGGCCACTGCCGGGTTTTCAGGCGTCTGCTCAGGTCGATGTCTTCCATCAGCGGCAAGGCCGCATAGCCGCCGACCCCTTCAAACAGCTCGCGGGTAACGAAAATGCCCTGATCCCCGGTAGCAATCCCGGTTAAGCGCGAACGCCAGTTCATCATCCGTTCAACGAGACGCAGTAAAACGCTGCCTCCGGACAATCGCACATCAAAACGCCCCCAGCTTCCGGCGTGCTGCAGGGCCTCGAGAATCAGGCACGCCGCGTTATCCGGCACCCGGGTATCCGCGTGCAGAAACCAGAACACCCGGCCGCTTGCCGCCTGAGCCCCGACATTCATCTGCAGGGCCCGGCCCGCCGCTGCGGGCAACAGCTGATCGACCAGCGGTTGCGCCAGGGCGATCGTTTCGTCACAGCTGCCGCCATCAACCAGGATGACTTCGTGTCCCTGTGCCCGCAACGCTTGCAGCTGCCGCAGGATTCCCCGGATACAGCCCGCTTCGTTGAGCGCCGGAATGATGATCGATAGCTGCCGCATAAAAGCTCACTCCAGTGCACCGCCGCAACTGCTGCCCTGCCCCGCCGTACAGCCGTAACAGTGATTGGCGACCACGACAGAGCGGTTTTCCAGTTCAGTGGCTGTGAGTTCGCGGAGCTGGACACGGGACTGCGGAAACCACTGCAGGGGTAAATCCAGCATCTGGTTGAAGTCGCAATCGTATACATAACCCTGCCAGTCCACGCTGATCAGTGAACGGCACATGACGGTATCGAGATTGGCATCCTGGTGAGCCGATTTCAGAAGCTGCATATACTCGTCGAAGCGGCCGCTGGACACCAGGGTACTGCCAAAGCGCTGGATAGGCATGTTGGCGAGGGCAAACAGCCGGTTGAAGACAATACCGGCTCGTCTATCGAGTTCGCGTCGGTAATCGGCTTCAAGTTGCCGTTGTGGAGGCGGCAAAACCGCGCCGACCGGGTTGAACATCAGGTTCAGAATCAGACCACTGCCCGGCTGCCCGTAGCCGAGAGCATTGAGTTTCTGCAAGGCCTTGATGCTGGACGCGTAGGTACCCTTGCCACGCTGTGACTCGACGTTTTCTTCAAGATAACAGGGCAATGAAGCGACGATTTCCACCTGGTTTCGGGCCAGGAATCCGGCCATGTCGGCGAAACCGGGTTCATTGAGAATGGTAAGGTTACAGCGGTCGATAATGTGCACATCCAGGCGCCGTACCGATTCCACTAACAGGCGGAAATCCGGGTGCATTTCGGGCGCCCCGCCGGTGACATCCAGCGATTCAATCCCTGACTCGTGCAGGAACGCGATGATTTCGTCAATTGTTTCGCGCGCCATCTGCTCGCGGCGACGCGGGCCGGCATTGACATGACAGTGCAGGCAGGACTGATTGCAACGGTAACCCAGGTTGACCTGCAGCGTTTGCAGCCGGGTACGCCTGAGCGGCGGAAAATCTGTGGGTTCCAATAGTGGCAGTGTGGCGTGCATAGGGCTACGGTATCAAGCGATTGACCCATCGTACCAGACCCCGGGTCGCGGCGCTGAACAGCCTTTTTCCATACAGGGTATTTACGGTTCTGCGATGAATCTGCGCCAGCGTCGGATAGGCGTGAATGGTCGCCGACAGTTCGCTGATTTTTATACCGGCTTTCATTGCCAGCGCCACCTCATGAATCAGTTCTCCGGCCTGCGGGCCCAGCAGTGTCGCCCCGAGCAGTCTGCCTTTGTGGACAATGAATTTACTCATACCGTGGGCTTCGACTTCGGCCAGCGCCCGGTCGATATCCCTGAACGGGAAGTGCAGCACCGTCGCTTCGATACCCTGGTCCCTGGCCTGTTGTTCGGTCAGCCCGACCCGCGCCAGTTCCGGATCGGTGTACGTTACCCAGGGCACCACCCGGTAGTCGACTTTTTTCGGAAAGCGAAACACTGCATTGCTGATCACGATACCGGCCTGGTACTCCGCCATATGGGTGAAGGGATAGGGTCCGCACACATCGCCACAGGCGTAGATATGTTTCTGCGACGTGCGCAGGCGTCGATCCACCTTGATGCCCTGTACACCGGTTTCGATCCCGGCGGCTTCCAGACCGAGGCCGTCTACGCCGGGCCGCCGGCCGGCAGCGACCAGGATCAGGTCTGCTTCCAGTTTCAGCCCACCACTGCACTCGACGATACGCGTATCGCCCTGACGGCTGACGCGTTCCGCACTGGTGGATGTGTGCACGCTCAAGCCTTCGTCGAGCAACAGGTCACCCAGGGCATCCGCGACCTGCGGATCTTCCTGAGGTAACAGATGCGGCAGACGTTCCACCACGGTAACCCGGCTGCCCAGACGCGCGAGGGCCTGCGCCATTTCCAGACCTATCGGGCCACCACCCAGCACTACCAGTCGCCGCGGTAAATCGCGCAACGAAAACAGGCTTTCGTTGGTGATATAACCCGCTTCTTCCAGGCCTTCGATAGGCGGTACCAGGGGCGTTGAACCGGTGGCGATAACCAGGCGCCGGGCACGGATCTGCCGCTCGTTGACACTGACAGTATGGGGGTCGACAAATACCGCCTGGCCGAATAACACCTCGCAGCCGTAGGCACGGAAACGCTCGGGATCATCGTGCAACTGGATCTGATCGATGACCGCTTGCACATGGTCGTTAACCTTGCCGAGATCGACCGCGGGCACCAGCGAATCCAGACCGAATTCACCGCCGCGGCGCATCAGTGAAGCGACTTTGGCGACCTGTATCAGTGTCTTGCTGGGCACACAGCCGGTATGCAGGCAATCACCGCCCAGCTTCGCATTCTTTTCGATGAGGGTGACCTTCAGACCCAGCTGGGAAGCCACACTGGCGACCACCAGCCCGCCCGCACCGCCACCGATAATCACCAGATCCCGTCTGTTCATTGTCCCTCGCTCCCTCGGGCCGGCCGCTTGCAGGACGACACGTTGTTTGAACACCTGATAAACCGTCGGTTCCCTGTTTTCATAGCCAGATCGTTTGCGGCGGCTGCCGGTCGAGCGGTGTATGGCAATTACGGCAGATCTGCTGCGAACCGTCGAAAGTCCCAATCTCTATCCAGGGTGACTTGGCGGGAACCTTGTTAATATCATTCGAGTCTCAGTGATTAAGCTTATAAAACTTGCACCTGTGCCGATATAGGCTTAACTTTCAGAATAATGCGTAATTTAACCAAAAATCTGATGACGCTGTGGCTGGCTGTGGCACTGGTTGTTGCACCGTTGCAGGCCATGACCGCCGGCATTACCGGGGCCGGCACTGACGCCGCCCCCTGTGCCATGAACATGACTGCCGAGGCGGATTCACAGCCCGGCGCCCATGACTCGCATCGAGTCAACCGGGATTCAGCCACCTCGCATTGCCCGTCCTGTTCAGATCATACCTGTAACCAGGGTGGTGAGTGTGCCAGCCAGGGTTGCGTCAGTTTCCATGTACAGCCCGCTGCGACTGGCGGAATCCGCTTTCATCACAACAGTAATTCTGATCTCCGCACCACCCTTCAGCCGTCCATTGTCGTTTCCAGAACCGATCCGCCCCCGCTCCGCCCCCCCGTTTGACTCCATGGCCAGGGCCCGCCCCTGAATACGATTTTTTCTCGCACCGAGAAGATGCCGGCGTTCCGCCTGTTGCTGTAAACCCGGCACACTGTCATGGAGATTCATTATGTCGATGCCAACAACCCGAAAAAAGGGACCTGCTCACCGTAGGGCGGTACTGCTGTTGTTACTGCTGGCGCACACTTCAGGCGCGCGGGCAGAGCTGAACCTGGCGGGCGCCGAACGCCTGGCTCTGGAGGCTGATCCGTCTGTCATCGCCAGCCAGTCACGGGCACTCGCCCTGCAGGAACAGGCGGTAGCGGATGGGCAGTTACCGGATCCGAAACTGACGGTTGGCGTCTGGAACGTGCCACTGGATGATTTCAGTATGAAAAAGGAAGCCTCTTCCCAGTTTCGTACCGGGATCAAGCAGGCTTTTCCACGCGGTCAGACACTGCACTATCGACAGAAGCACACCGAATGGCTGGGCAAAGTGGAGCAGGCGCAGACGAAATTTGCCGAACAGGAAATCCGGCGCGATGTCCGTCAGACCTTCCTGGAACTCTATTACCAGAATCAGGCGAGCCAGGTCATCGATCGGAGCCGCAAACTGTTTAAGCAACTGGTCGATATTACCCGCGCCCACTACGCGTCCGGGCGTGTCAGCCAGCAGGACGTGCTTCAGGCACAACTCGAGCTGTCACGCCTCGAAGATCGTGCGACAAAAATCAACGCACAGTCCGATGTACAGCAGGCCCAGCTGTCGCGCTGGATCGGTGAAGCCGCCTGGCAGCCGGTTGCCACAGTCTTCCCCGAACTGCCGGAACCGCAATCCCGGGCTACACTGCGGGCAACACTGGCACAGCACCCGGCTATCGAATCGGCCAGCGCCCGGGTTGAAGCGAATCAACAGATGGTCAAGGCTGCTCGCGAACAATACAAACCCGGCATCGACGTCGGCCTGGAGTACCGCAAACGTTTCGGCGATAACACGGATGGCAGCGACCGCCCCGATATGATGGCCGCCATGGTGACACTGGACATACCGCTTTTCACCGAAAAGCGCCAGGACCGACGCCTGGCCGCAAGCCAGCAGCAGACAGAGGCGGCTATCCAGACACGCGAACAGAAACTGCGCGAAATGCAGCGCCTGCTGGACTCAGACTATGCACGCTGGCAGCGGCTTGGCGAACAGGAGACCCTCTACCGGGACCACCTGTTACGGGAATCCACGGAAAACGCAGAAGCCGCTTTGCTCTCCTATCAGAGTGGTATCAACGAATTCAACACCCTGATGCGGGCACGGATCACAGATCTCGACGTCAGGCTTCAGGCACTGCGCATTCGTGTGGATCGTGCCAAAACGCAGGCCCGCCTGCTGTTCCTGCATCCGCCCTCCGTCGATAGCCCGCTGTCGCAGCAAGGAGAAGGCCAATGAAACTGCCTGTTGCAGCGCTGCTGCCGACCCTCCTGCTCGCCGCTTCCGGCCTGAGCGCCGACCCGGCCGGCTCCGCGGAAAACGGCGCAGCCGGGATCCTCTACTGGGTGGCACCGATGGACCCCAACTACCGCCGTGACAAACCCGGGAAATCTCCCATGGGCATGGACCTGGTACCTGTGTATGCCGATGCGGCGGGTGACGCGGGTACGGTGCGTATCGACCCCGTCATGGTACAGAATCTTGGCGTGCGTACCGCCCCGGTGGAGCGTGGAAACCTGTGGCGCCAGATCAACACGGTCGGTTACGTCGCCTTCGACGAACGTAAGCTGAGCCATGTTCACCTGCGCACCGATGGCTGGATCGAGAAACTGAACGTCAAATCCGACGGCGCACGGGTCGGTAAAGGCGACGTGCTGTTCGAACTGTACTCGCGCGAACTGGTCAACGCCCAGGAGGAGTATATCCAGGCCTTGCGGGGCAGCAACGATTATTTGAAACGGGCATCCCGCGAACGACTCGAGGCGCTGGGGATGAGCGGCGCACAGATCAGGCAGGTCGGGCGTGACCGGCGCGCCTCGCAGCGGGTCGGTATCCTCGCCAGCCAGGACGGCGTGGTCGACGGCCTAAATGTGCGCGAAGGCATGTACGTCAAGCCGGCAACCGAGGTCCTGACACTGGCAGACCTTTCCAGCGTCTGGTTACTGGTCGATGTGTTTGAACGCCAGTCCGACTGGGTCGCTGCCGGCCAACCCGCCGAAGTCCGGCTGGGTTATCTGCCCGGCCGGGTCTGGGAAGGTGAGGTGGAATTTGTTTACCCCACCATTGACCCCAAGACCCGAACCCTGCAGGCGCGCCTGCGTTTCGACAACCCCGACGAAGCCCTCAAACCGGACATGTACGCCAATGTGCGCATCTATGCCGGCCCCAAGCAGGACGTCCTGAGCATCCCACGTGAAGCGCTGATCAAGACCGGCAAGGCACAGCGTGTCATTGTGGCCCTGCCGGAAGGCAGGTTCAGAGCACAGCAGGTCACAGCCGGCCTGGAGAGCGGCGACTTCGTGGAAATCATCAGCGGTCTGAGCGAGGGCGACAGGGTGGTGACCTCCGGTCAGTTTCTGATCGATTCGGAAGCCAGCCTGAGAGCCAGCTTCAGCCGCATGGGGGGTGACGACGGATCTGGTGGTTCCGCGGAGACGGTAAAATGATCGCCAACATCATCCGCGGATCGATCAAAAACCGTTTCCTGGTTTTATTTCTGACCGTCATTCTGAGCGGCTGGGGCCTGTATGCGGTCAGTAATATGCCCGTCGACGCCCTCCCTGACCTGTCCGACGTACAGGTCATTATCAAGACCAGTTACCCCGGTCAGGCGCCCCAGGTGGTGGAGGATCAGGTGACCTATCCGTTGACCACCACCATGTTGTCAGTACCCAAAGCCACCACGGTGCGTGGCTATTCCTTCTTCGGTGACTCCTACGTCTATATTCTGTTTGAAGACGGCACCGATCTGTACTGGGCGCGCTCGCGCGTGCTCGAATACCTGAGCCAGGTGCAGAACCGTCTGCCGGCCAGTGCCGCAACGGCACTGGGACCGGACGCCACCGGCGTCGGCTGGGTCTATGAATACGCACTGGTCGATCGCAGCGGACAACACGATCTCTCCGAACTGCGCAGCCTGCAGGACTGGTTCCTGAAGTTCGAGCTGCAGACGGTTGCCGGGGTTTCCGAGGTCGCCACCATCGGCGGCATGGTCAAACAGTACCAGGTAGTGATCGATCCCGACCGGCTGCGCGCTTACGGCCTTCCCCTGGCCAAAGTACGCAAGGCCATTCAGCGTGGTAACCAGGAAGTCGGCGGCTCGGTCATCGAAATGGCCGAAGCCGAATACATGGTACGTGCCAGCGGTTACATCGAGGGTGTGGAGGAATTAAAGCAGATACCGCTGGGTATGAATGCCAATGGTACGCCGATTCTGCTGGAAGACATTGCCGAGGTTCGCCTCGGGCCGCAGATGCGCCGCGGCATCGCCGAACTCGACGGTGAAGGTGAAGTGGTCGGCGGCGTCGTCATTATGCGCTGGGGGGAAAACGCACTGAAAACCATCGAAGGCGTCAAGGCGAAACTCGCAGAACTTGAACGCAGCCTGCCCGACGGCGTTGAGATTGTACCGACCTATGACCGCTCCAGCCTGATCAAACGCGCCGTCGACACGCTGACGGAAAAACTGTTTGAGGAGTTTCTTGTCGTCACGCTGGTGTGCGCCCTGTTTCTTTTTCACCTGCGATCGGCACTGGTCGTCATAATCAGTCTGCCGGTCGGCATCCTGATTGCATTTATCATCATGTATGCCCAGGGCATCAACGCCAACATCATGTCGCTGGGTGGTATCGCGATTGCCATCGGCGCCATGGTCGATGCCGCTATCGTCATGGTCGAGAATGTACATAAAAAGATGGAGCACGAAGCAGTCACGGCTAGCGGACGTTGGCAGTTGATCACGGAAGCGGCGACCGAAGTCGGTCCGGCGCTGTTTTTCTCACTGTTGATCATCACCCTCAGCTTCCTGCCGGTTTTCACCCTGGAGGCGCAGGAAGGTCGCCTGTTTTCGCCGCTGGCCTTCACTAAAACATACGCCATGGCTGGAGCAGCAGCCCTGTCGATAACACTGGTGCCGGTGCTGATGGGCTACTTTATCCGTGGACGGATTATCGCCGAAGACAGAAATCCCATAAACAGGTTTTTGGTCACCGCCTACCGGCCGCTGATTAACTGGGTGATAAAAATGCCCAGAACCGTTGTCCTGGTATCAATACTGGCTGCTGCCTCCATGGCCTGGCCTTTGTCCGGCTGGTGGCCGTTGAGCAGCAGCCTGGGCTCGGAGTTCATGCCGGATCTGGACGAAGGTGACTTACTCTACATGCCCAGCGCCTTCCCTGCCGTTTCCATTGGCAAGGCCCAGCAAATCCTGCAACAAACCGATAAACTCATCATGACGGTGCCGGAAGTCAAACGCGTATTCGGGAAAATGGGACGGGCGGAATCAGCCACCGATCCGGCGCCGCTGACCATGATCGAAACGACCATCCAGCTCAAACCACGCGATCAGTGGCGCGGCGGCATGACAGTGGAAAAACTCAGACGGGAACTGGACACCCTGGTGAAAATCCCGGGTATGAGCAATGCCTGGGTGTGGCCGATCAAGAACCGTATCGATATGCTGGCGACCGGTATCAAGACACCAGTCGGCGTCAAGGTTGCCGGTCCTGATCTGGCGCGTATCCAGGATATCGGCGAGGAGATCGAACGGGTACTGGCGCCGGTGCCGGGTACGGTATCGGTATTCTCCGAACGCGTGGTTGGCGGCCGTTACGTGATGGTGGATACCGATAGAACCACCGCCTCCCGCTATGGACTGAATATCGCCGATGTACAGGAAATCGTACGTACCGCGGTTGGTGGTATGAATGTTACCGAGAGCATCGAGGGATTGGAGCGCTACCCGGTCAATCTGCGCTACCCGCGTGAGGTACGGGATTCCGAAAGCAAACTTGCCGAACTCCCCATACAGACACCGGCGGGCGCGCAGATTACGCTCGGCGACGTTGCCGACGTGCGTATCGTCGGCGGACCGGGCGTCATCAAGAGCGAAAACGCCCGCCTCAACGGCTGGATCTATATCGATATCCAGGGCCGGGACCTGGGCTCCTATGTCGAGCACGCCAAACAGGTGGTGGCGGAACAGGTCGAATTACCCGCGGGTTATTCGCTGAACTGGTCGGGGCAGTACGAATACATGGAACGCGCCAAACGAAAACTCGCCACAGTTGTGCCTGTCACGCTGACGATTATCGTCCTGTTGCTGTATCTCAACTTCCGTCGCGCCAGCGAAGTGTTCATCATCCTGGCCACCCTGCCGCTGGCACTGGTCGGTGGCATCTGGCTGATGTACTGGCTCAACTATGACCTGTCGGTTGCAGCGGGCGTGGGTTTCATCGCCCTGGCCGGTGTATCGGTGGAGATCGGTGTCATCATGCTGGTGTACCTGAACCAGGCTTACCGGCGCCAGCAGGAGCAGGCATCTTCACAGCAACGTAAGGTCGGCCTATCCGATCTGCGGCAGGCCGTTATCGAAGGCGCCCTGTTACGTGTGCGCCCGATTATGATGACCGTCGCCGCTATTATTGCCGGCCTGTTACCCATCATGCTGGGCAGCGGCACCGGTTCCGAGGTCATGCGCCGTATCGCCGCGCCCATGGTAGGCGGAATGGTCAGTGCAACGCTGCTGACCCTGCTGCTGATCCCCGCCGCATTTATCATCTGGCG
>JBDNAP010000017.1:0-14632 GCA_039768325.1 Thiogranum sp. | reverse complement strand
CCGGTGCCATGGGGGACGCACCATATAGCATGATACCCGGGCGCACCCATTCAAAGTGCATATCGGGCCGGGTCAGCAACGCTGCAGAATTTGCCATAGAGCGTTCGGCACCGCTCCCTTGAAGTTTCTCGGAAAAATTAGTGACCTCGGTAAAGCAGGCTAACTGCGTGTTGTTGGCCGGGTGATCCGTCTCGTCGGCGCAAGCGAGATGCGACAACCAGCGCAAACCGTTGGTTTTCACATAGCTCAAACGCTGTAAACGCTGCCACATGGCCAGCGCGGTCTGAGGAGAAAAGCCAAGCCGGTTCATACCCGTATTGACCTTCAACCAAAGATTCACCGAGGCGCCGGATTTGAATCCTTCCAGCCAGGACACCTGCTGTTCACAGTGAACGACCAGCTGAAGCTGATGCGTTATTGCAAGCTCGAGTTCTTCTGGCTCAAAAACGCCTTCCAACAGGACAATATCGTGGCTGATGCCGGCTTCACGCAATTGCATGGCTTCTTCGAGACTTGCAACAGCAAAGGCATCAGCCTTCATCAATGCGCGTGTAACGGGAATCACGCCATGGCCATAGGCGTTGGCCTTGATCACCGCCATGACTCGGCTTTGCGGCGCTGCCTGATGCACGATGGACAGATTATGTGTAACGGCCTGCAAATTGATACGCGCCCGAACGGGCCGCGTCATGCATAATCCTCACTGGAGTAGGACTCAACGGCAGTGAAGTTCTCGAACCGGGTATGTTTACCGAGAAAAGTCAGGCGGCGTACACCGATCGGGCCGTTACGCTGTTTACCGATAATAATTTCAGCCGTGCCCTTGTCCGGGCTGTCTTCGTCATAGACTTCATCTCGATAGATGAACATAATGACGTCCGCATCCTGCTCGATAGCGCCCGACTCCCTTAAGTCCGACATCACGGGGCGTTTATTCGGGCGTTGTTCCAGACTGCGGTTCAGCTGTGAAAGCGCCACCACTGGCACCTTGAGTTCCTTGGCCAGCGCTTTCAGCGAGCGTGAAATCTCGGAGATTTCACCGGTACGGTTTTCCTTGTGACCGGGCACCTGCATGAGCTGCAGATAGTCGATTACAATCAGTCCTAAATCGTGTTCGCGTTTCAACCGCCGGGAACGGGCACGTAACTCGGTTGGACTCAACGCAGGCGTATCGTCAATAAACAGGGGCGCTTCGGAAAGAATACTCACCGCTGAGGTCAGGCGTGGCCAGTCATCGTCCTCCAGCTTGCCGGTACGCACCCTGGTCTGATCAATGCGTCCCAGCGAAGACATCAGGCGCATGGCCAGCTGCTCACCGGGCATTTCCATACTGAACACGGCCACCGGCTTGCCATCCTTGATGGCCGCATGCTCGGCAATATTCATGGCAAAAGTCGTTTTACCCATCGAGGGCCGGCCGGCAATGATGATGAGGTCTGAAGCCTGCAATCCGGCCGTCATATCATCAACATCGTTAAAACCGGTGGACACACCGGTCAGCGGGTTATCCTGGTGAAACAGGGTATCGATGCGATCGACAGCCTTGGTCAACAGATCCTTGATGTTTTCAAAGCCAGAGCCCCGCGAATTGCCCTGTTCGGCGATCTGGAATACCAGCTGTTCGGCATTGTCCAGCAGAGCCGCAGTATCCCGCCCTTCGGTGAAATAAGCGCTGTTGGCAATCTCGGTTCCGATTTCAGCCAACTGCCGCAGCACCGAGTTTTCACGGACGATATTTGCGTAGGCGCGAATATTAGCGGCGCTGGGCGTATCCTTTGCCAGCGTTCCAAGGTAGGCGAGTCCACCGACTTCGTCGAGCTGCCCCTGTGTATCAAGCGATTCTGACAGCGTAATGACGTCACACGGATCCCCGTGCTCAATCAGCCGGCCGGTGGCGGTAAAGATCAGGCGGTGATCACGCCGGTAAAAGTCTGTTTCACTGACCCGATCGGCAACCTGATCCCAGGCACGGTTATCCAGCAACAGACCGCCCAGTAAAGATTGTTCAGCCTGCAGAGAATGCGGGGGAACTTTTTGGCGGTCGCTGCTGAATTCAACAGTACTTGCCGCTGGTACCGGTTCCGGCATCGACCCTCCGCCTTGCTGATAATCGGGTAGAAATAATTTACAGAAAGAGATATTAAATCGCTTGATCCGACTGCTCAAGCACGCAATTTGCGGGCCTGATTATTTTACACTCGCGGATAACCCCGATTTCCTACCAGGATGGTAAGTACTCTCAACAAGTACCTTGAATCCATCAGGCTAACAGCCTGCTTAAAACAAGGCTTACTCCTCCTCGATGACAAGCGTTAATTCGGTATTGACATCGGTGTGCAGATGGATCTGAACCCGGTACTCGCCCAGCTGGCGGAAAGCACCCTCAGGCAGGCGCACTTCGCTGCGCTCCACATCCACACCGTCAGCAACAATGGCGGCAGCGATATCCGCGGTGCCGATAGATCCGAACAGCTTGCCCTCGTCACCGGCCTTGGCCTTGAGAGTGATGGTCATGTCGGCAAGTCTGGCACGACGCGCCTCGGCCTCGGACAATGCATCGGCGGCGGTCTTTTCCAGCTCGGCACGGCGTGCCTCAAAGGCTTTGATATATTCCTCGGTTGCAGGCGTTGCCTTGCCACTGGGAATCAAGAAATTACGTCCGTAACCGGGTTTGACACTCACCCGATCACCGAGGCTACCCAGGTTTTCAACTTTTTCCAGCAGAATGACTTCCATCGTTCGACCCTACCTTATGTACACAGCTTCGATTCAATTTAAATGATTTCGGATTTTTCAGTTCTCCGACGCAGATCCAGCCAGGGATCCAGAATTCCCATGGCGATGACCAGTATCATGACCTGCGGTGAAAAACTCATCAATACATAAATTATGATCAGCCAGATTCGCGCCGCTTTCAGGTTTGCCAGTGTCGCATGGATCACCGCCAGACCCACAAACAAAAACGGCACCATGACAACCAGCGACCACTGCAAGGCCAGCGCACTGACACCACCAAGCTTCAATGCCGCAACAGCAAAAATGACCACCGCCAGCAGCGACAAGATCTTGTTCAGGCGCAGAGCATAGAACTCTTTACGCAGCGCGCCGGGTTTGATTATCAGGGACTGCCACCAGCGTCCCAGCACCAGGCAGATCATCACGGCCAAACTCAGACTGGCAGCCAGTGAACCGGTCATGAAAGGTGCTGCCTGCTCGGCAACTTCCATCCATAGCGCGCTATCAATGCTCGACTCCGGCTGCGACGCCAGGCTATTGATCAATCCCTGAAGGAATTCAAGCCACCACTGGCTGGGGTCGCCGAACCAGGCGAATGTCAGCAATATGGCTATCATAGCCAGCATACTTAACGCCAGCATGGCCATGGCCAGTGAGCGGGTTTCGCGTAACACCACGGCCGACAGCCACACCGAAATCCATAACAACAACAGCGTAACGGCTATCGTCACACCCTGTTGCAACAGCATCTCAGTCAACAACCCGGTGACCAGCATTGCGCCCAGCAATACTATGGCACCGCGCCTGGCACCTGTGTGCAGGCTATACAGAGCCAGTGCAGCCGCGCCTCCGTAAATCAGGGGGGGCACCAGCAAACTCAGCGCGGTAAACAACGCTATGACAACTACCGCCTGCAGCGGACCCGCGACAATAAAAGCCGCCAACGCGCGCATCATTTGATCATTCCAGCGTGCCGGGGCACCGGTCTCTCGACTGACTTAGCCCTTATGCGAATCGCAGTAGGGCAGTAAGGCCAGGAAGCGCGCGCGCTTGATCGCGGTAGCCAGCTGACGCTGATATTTTGCTTTGGTGCCGGTAATCCGGCTGGGAACAATCTTACCGGTCTCGGTAACGTAGTTCTTCAGCGTCTGCAGATCCTTGTAATCAATTTCTTTTACGCCTTCTGCAGTAAAACGGCAAAATTTACGGCGACGAAAAAAACGAGACATCTTAATTTACCTCTTGACTCAACCGTCCACATTGACGGTCTGTAATTCCAATGCATGCAACTCGATTCGCGCGTCCGCTGCCCGGTAACCGGCCCGGCTTAAAAAGCCTCTCACTTTCAACCAGGTGCCCGGCAAATGCTCAGTGATACCCACTGTCAGAGCCTGGCCACTGGCTACCACCGACAGCCGGCACTGTACTTCCCGCAGCTGCCCGGCTTCGCTGCGCCGGGAACGATGCGACAATACGAAACGGGCGATGCGGATGCCGGCCGGTGTGGTTCTTACTTCCGCGGTTTTAAGTAACTGGCCAGTGAATACCAGTTCGTTATCCGCTTGCGCCACCGTTCACAGACTGAACGCCATTACTCGGCGCCGGCACCCTGTTCTGCAGCATCAGTAACCTGGTCCGGGGCCGCCGGAGTTTCTTCACCAGTCGGGGCTTCTTTCTCAGCTTCGTTCACGCGCCGTGCCTCGCTATGAGCACGGTCGTCCCGGTCATCGCTGCGTTTCACCAGCAAGGATGGCTCGGTGACGGATTCTTTTCGCGAAATAATCATGTTTCGCAGCACAGCATCATTAAAACGGAAAGCGCTTTCAAGCTCATTCAGTTCGTCGGTGCCACACTCGATATTCATCAGCACATAATGCGCTTTGGCCAGCTTCTGGATGGGATAGGCGAGCTGACGTCGACCCCAGTCTTCCAGACGATGGATCTTGCCACCCGCGGACTCAATGGTGGAACGATAACGTTCAATCATCGCGGGCACTTGCTCGCTCTGGTCCGGATGGACCAGGAATACAATTTCATAGTGACGCATTTAATGCTCCCTTTGGATTAACAGCCATCCGCTCATGCGAAAAGCAAGGAGTTACGCGCACTGGGCGCGCAAAAGCGTAGCGATACTACGCGACAACCGCGCAGGCCGCAACAAAAATCATTCGTTTACAGCGGTTCCGGCCGCCCTGCAGACAAATTGTTGGCAGGCCGCCGGCGCAGGTAGAAACGCTTTGATTTCATTATAACTTGCGGCGAGATTGGCATCATCGGGCGCATGCTTTAAAGCACACTCCATGACCGTTAACGCAATCTGCTTACATCCGCGTTCCGCCAGTGTCAGCGCCAGGTTGTTCATGATAGACGCCCGATCGGGCCTCAGCAGCAGCGCCTGGCGATAGGCCGGTTCGGCCTTACTGAACCGGGAAAGTGAAAAAGCGGCATTGCCGGTTCCCGCCCAGGCCAGGTAGCTGCCCGGCCAGCGCCGGGCCCCGGCTTTGAAGGCTTGCAGCGCGGCATCATGATTTTTCAGGCGTTCAAAGCCACTGGCTGCGGACAGATAGTCTCTTTCTATCGCGGATACCGGTACCGTGCCAGGTGATACCACGACCATCGCCCAGTGTTGCGAACGTGACCAGCTTTTCAGGAAAACCCTCAAGCCATAAACACGGCGCCTGTCTTTGCCCGAGCGCAGATAGATTTCATCTTTTTCCAGATCGTATCCAATGACAACGGCATAGTGCCAGACCGGTAGCGAGTCAAACCCGAGGTTCTGCAGTACGACAACCGGATTACCGGAAGACACTTCGAGCAGAAGACTGTCCAGCGAAGGCGGAATCCGAACAGCCAGCCGCCCGTAGCGAGCCGCCACCGCGAGCATTTCCGCCTGCAGACTGCCTTTCCGTTCCGGCAGATACACCAGTGGCTGCAGCTGCTGCGGGGACACCTCGACACCCTGGGCATTCATCACCATCGCCAGGGAGGCGGGACCACACTGATATGCATCTTGTGGAAAGAACGGTGTATCCGGCAGCTCCTGCGAGCGCTCGACCGGCAGGTTCAGGTAATGCTGTTTGTTATCCCGATAGTGTGCACAAGCGGAAACAACAAGTGAAATGCAGAGTGCGCCGGTCACCAGGCGCACCCTGCGCATCACTGCTGTCGGCATTACACTAACGTGCCGGATTTATAAATGTGAAAATATTGGTGACGCCGACGATATCCAGAATCACCAGCACCAGCAGCACTGCAATCAGAATACCGACAACGCTGGATCCGGCCGGCAGCTCATCGATATTCGATTTGATCTCATGGATCTGTTCGTCACTCAGTGCAGCAATACGCTGTTTTGCATAGTCGGGATCCACTCCACGATCAACCAGCTGCTGGCGCACCTCATCCCGATCCAGCATAGAAACAAGCGTAGGCTTGTCCAGTGTCTCCAGCTGCTCCTGGATCAGTTGTTCCGTGGTAACGATCCCTGAGTACGCAGGCAGCGAGTAGGTTACAAGAAAAGACAGCGACACAAGTATCGCTGTAACCCGTTTCATCAGCGAGGACATCAACATTCCAAACTCTCCTTGAGACGTGACAGAAAAATCTAACGACCGGCTCACCTGCATCTTTAGCGGCCATCCATGTACATACTGGCTAAACTGTAAGACCGACAAGACGGTCATTTTTCAACTCTGCGGCTCTCCACCCGTTGTCGCCTGACCTCGAACAGAACAATACCGGTGGCAACCGACACATTCAGGCTGCTTATTGAGCCAGCCATTGGAATCGACAGCAAACCATCACAATGCTCACGGGTCAGCCGGCGCAGCCCCCTGCCCTCCCCCCCCAGCACCAGTGCCAGCGGGCCGGAGAGATCTGCTTCATACAAGGTGGACTCGGCTTCGCCGGCTGCACCATAGATCCAGACGCCCGCTTCGCGCAAGGCACGCAGTGTACGCGCCAGGTTGGTCACCCGGACCACCGGCAGGGTTTCAGCCGCTCCGCACGCCACTTTACGAGCGGTCGCATTGAGCGGCGCAGAACGATCCCTGGGCATAATGACGGCGTCGACACCCGCGGCATTGGCACTGCGCAGGCAGGCACCGAGGTTGTGGGGGTCCTGCACGCCGTCTAGAATCAGCAGAAACGCAGGTCTTCCCAGCGCTTCGAGAAACGTCGGTAAGTCTTTTTCGCCCAGGCCCGGCGCTGACCCGGTTTCTGCGACCACACCCTGATGGCTCACACCAGCGACAAGCTCGTCCAGCTCACGACGGGAAACACGGCGGACCGGCACATTGGCTTTTTCAGCCAGCTGCAACACTTCCGCCATGCGTGTGTCGGACCTCGATTCCAGCACCAGCAATACCGACACACGCGCCGGGGCACGCTGTAACAGGCTGCCTACGGCATGCAGACCAAAAACGCGCTCTGTTCTTTTCATTCACAAGGCCTGGGCATACGCGTTGGAAACACGATTAATCTTAACTCCGTTTCCTTTTACGATTCTTGCCTCCACCCCGTGACTTTCTGCCGGACTTTCGCCGGGTTTTGCCTGTATCGGCAGGCGCCGCTTCCGCCAGCTCAAAATCCATCTTGCGCTCGTCCAGGTCGACGCGTACCACGCGAACCTTTACTTCATCGCCGAGCCGATAGGTCTGGCCCGTCCGTTCGCCGCGCAGTCGATGGCCGGCAGGATCAAAGTGATAGTAATCATTGTGCAAGGCGGTAATGTGCACCAGCCCTTCCACGTAGATCTCTTTCAGCTCAACGAAAATCCCGAACGATGTCACGCTGCTGACAATGCCATCATAATTTTCACCGACCTTATCCAGCATGTACTCGCACTTGAGCCAGTCAACCGCGTCGCGGGTCGCTTCGTCAGCGCGCCGCTCGGTCATGGAACAATGCTCGCCCAAGGACAGCATGTCGGATGCACTGTAACGAAATGCTCCGCGCGTCGACACGCCACGCCGGGTTTTCTTTGTACCCTTCGGGGTCCGGTTGTCGGCGCGCAGCTGGTGACGAATAGCGCGGTGCACCAGCAGATCCGGGTAGCGGCGAATCGGTGAAGTAAAGTGCAGATACTCCGCATGCGACAGACCGAAGTGACCTATATTATCCGGGCTGTAGCGCGCCTGTGACAGGGAGCGCAGCATCACCGTTTGGATAAGGTGCATATCCGGCCGCTTCTGGATATTGCTCAGCAGCTTTGCATAATCCGATGCCTGGGGTTTTTCACCTCCCGCCAGCGACAGACCCAGTTCTCCAAGGAACTCGCGCAAATCCGCCAGCTTGGTCGGCTGCGGTCCCTCGTGAACCCGATACAGGGTCGGCAATTTGTGGCGATTCAGAAAGCGCGCAGAACAGATATTAGCCGCAATCATGCATTCTTCGATAATCTTGTGAGCATCATTGCGTTCGACCGGCACAATGCACTCGATTTTCCGATCTGCGCCAAACACGATGCGCGTCTCAGTTGTTTCAAAATCGATCGCCCCACGTCTGGCACGCAGTTTTCTGAACACCTTGTATAACCTGTACAGTTCCTCAAGATTATCCAGCACAGCCTGATATCTGGCACGCAGTTTCTTGTCACCATCGACCAGCATGGCGGCCACTTCATCATAGGTCAGCCGCGCATGAGAACGCATGACGGCTTCCATAAACCGGGAACGGGTCACCTTGCCCTGCTTGTCAATGGTCATCTCGCAAACCATGCACAGCCGATCCACGTTGGGATTCAGGGAACACAAGCCGTTCGACAACACCTCCGGCAACATCGGTATAACCCGCTCAGGGAAATACACGGAATTACCGCGCAAATACCCCTCGGCATCCAGGGCGGTCGCCGGTTTGACGTAATGCGACACATCTGCGATGGCCACCATCAGGCGCCAGCCTTTGGGGGTAGGTTTACAATAGACCGCATCGTCAAAATCTCGCGAATCCACGCCGTCGATAGTCACCAGCGGCAAGTCGCGCAGATCAACCCGGTTGCGCCTGGATGCCGGTGTAAGGTCTTCGGCGAGCGCCTGGATTTCATCCTCGACTGCATCCGGCCACTCCAGTGGCAGCTCGTGGGCACGGATGGCGACATCGATTTCCATACCCGGCGCCATGTGATCACCGATGACTTCGACGACTTTTCCGACCGGACCGGAACGCTTGCTGGGCTGCTCGATGATGGCCGCCGTTACAAACTGACCATGTTGCGCTCCCCCGGTATGCTCCAGTGGAATACGAATATCCTGTGTCAGCCGTTTGTGATCCGGCACCACAAAACTGATACCGCTTTCGAAATAGATACGCCCGACCACACGGTGGGTATTGCGTTCCAGCACCTCGACAATGGCGCCTTCCCGGCGTCCGCGGCGGTCAACGCCCACTACGTGGGCCACCACCCGGTCACCGTGCAATACGCCACGCATCTGCCGCGGCGACATGAACAGATCATCCCCGCCTTCCTCGGGCACCAGAAATCCAAACCCGTCAGGGTGGCCGATCACACGGCCGCGCACCATATCCATGCGATCCACCAGGCCGTAACCACCGCGGCGATTACGCAACAGCTGGCCGTCGCGTTCCATGGCGCGCAGGCGTCGGCGCAGCGCTTCGATATCCTCTTCACGCGACAAGCCAAACCCGTAAGCCAGCTCCTCCCGGTTCATCGGCTGACTGGAATCCGCCAGCACCGATAGAATGAACTCCCGGCTGGGAATTGGCGTTTCGTAGTTGCCCGCTTCACGCTCGGCAAATGGGTCTTTGGGAAAACGTTGTTTTTTGCCTCGTTTTTTAACCATCCGGGCATCCTAACCAGTTTGGCCCGGAAAGGAAAATCGGAAATCATGCGCCTACAATGAAAGGGCTGGATTGACAAGGCCACAAGCGACCGGTAGAGTGCGCGGCTCGCTTTACCGGTGCATATCCGGTGGGGTCATGCCGAGGTGGTGAAATTGGTAGACACGCTAGCTTCAGGTGCTAGTGGGGGCAACCCCGTGGAGGTTCAAGTCCTCTCCTCGGCACCAGTTTTCTCCGTCCCGATTCCTGAACACTTCCCACCGGCCGAAACCCTCGATCTTTACATTGACGAACCCCCGCCGCACACGCCCTGCAAAGCGGAATTACACCGACTCATAATTCCGTAATCGCGAATCCCCGACACCCACTTCCCGGCTGCCCCGAAACAGTCAGGACAGACACTGAAAATCACAGTCAACATGCTGTTTTTATAGGCATTTAAAGCCGTTTCCTGACGGATGCTCGGTCAACTTGACTCCACCTGTACGTAACTCTATATTGGTAATCAGGAAGCGAAAATGTGCGCAAACACATGAGCGACATTCCGAATAAAAATATAAGGAGCGCGGCTATGAAACTGTAGTCGACATCCACGGCCGGACCTATATATTTCTTAATTATAATAAGAGGTTGGCAGTCATGAAGAAATCCAGACACACCATAACAGATAGCGAAGATACCCCGATCAGTCCCGAAGAGGCTGTCGAACAGGCCCGTCGAAGTTTCCTGAAAACCGCCGGCAAATTTGCGGTCTACACACCACCTGCCGTAATGATGCTTATGAAACCCGGTTACGCAAGGATGAACAAATCAATGACCGGGCGTCCACACCACCGCCATTATGGCAACAACGGCATCGGAAACGGCTTGGATGGCCAGCCGCGTGGAAATCCGAAACCCAATGACATCCATGGAGTACACAAAGGTAGAAGGCCTCGCGTCGAGGACAGGTAATGCTGTTGCCGACTGATCTGTAGTAGAAAGCCGAGAACAATAATAGCTCCAACAGCGGCGGCTCGTTGAGCCGCCGCTTTTTTGATGTAGATCAAGATCTGGCTCATTGCCACTCGTTCATTTCCACCCCTAATAATTTCGGCGTTATTGCCGCTTTTAGAGCCATGGGCCAACTGAATCTGCCGACTACAATTGCTGACGGCGTTTACTCGTATCTGCTGGGTGATGAGCTGCTGCTTTTTTCACAACGGGCTCGCGCCATGTTCCGCTTGAACCCGAGTGCGGCTTTAATCTGGTTCTGCTGTGAAGAAGGTCTGAATCGCCAGGCGATTATCGCCGAATTGAGACAGACGTTTAAGCTCCCGACATCGCAGGCTGAAAAAGATGTCAATGCGGTCTTGACGGAATGGAAAACCCGGGGCCTGTTGATTCAAGACAACGCGAACTTGCCGCCCCCACCCGAGGAGCAAGACGAACTGCCAAGCCGGCATGAAGTCCCGGCACCCTGCTCCGTCGTGAATAAATATCAGCGGGAGCGCCGCTACCAGATGCTCGGCACTGTTTTTCGCGTACGCTTTTCCGTACCAGGACTGGAAGCTGTTGCGCAATCGGTCCTTGCCCACCTGGCGGCCCCTGACCAGCTGTCCTTTGATGTTGCCCTCGATGTACAACAGGATTCGCTCGGCTGTTTCCTGTTCTGCAACGGGGAACTGGTCGAACATTGCAAGTCAGAGCAGGAACTGGCGCCATTGATTCATGGGACGATACTGCTAAACGCATACTCAAGAGCAGATTGCCTGACCGCGATCCATGCTGCTGCAATCAGCAATGGTGATAGCTGCATCGTATTCCCGGCCAGCTCAGGGAGCGGGAAATCTACGCTGACGGCGGCTCTGATCGCGTCGGGATTTCAGTACTGTACCGACGAACTGGTATTGCTGAAGCGCCACACCCATACCATCCAGGCAGCCGCTGCCGGCATCGGTATAAAATCAGGCGCGTGGCCGGTATTGCAACCATTTCATCCCGGTCTGGAAGATCTGCCCATATTTTGGCGTCAGGACGCAAAACAGGTGCGCTATCTGTTACCACCGAAACACCTCCTGGCCCCTGATACGGCGCGATGCTATCCGGTCCAGTCACTCGTATTTCCACGCTATCAGCCCGAACAACCCACCAGTCTTAACCTGATAAGCCCCGCAGATGCCTTATGCCGACTGACAGAAGCGGGCTATGACATGGAGGGTGGCCTGGATACGGAACGGGTGACGGAACTGGTGGGCTGGATAGCTGGAATCAGCTGCTATGAACTACAGGTTCATGATCTGCAAGACGCCGTATCCCGCATCGAAGACCTGCTGAAATAAACCAGCGCATTGCCGCCAGCCTGTCTATCAATTCCTGTCCTGGCAAGGATGACAGGCCGCCAACCATTTCAAGCGTGTGAATACAGATTCCGCGGTCCGCGCAGGCATTCGTCGCTCTGGCGAACGATTCCCTGCCCGCTCCCGCACTGTATTACTTACGCCAAACAGGGCGGGTCGGACTGAAGAATTCCCTGACGAGCCGGGTTATTGAGGATTCAGTTGTGGCAATACCCTGGAAGGGTGGCCAGCAGCCTCCGCCTTGCATTGGCGAAAGCGTATGGGAAACAGGCTGGGTTTGATCTGTCTCTTGAACTCGTGCTTCCAGAGTTCAAATGATTCAATCGGTTTACCGCCATAGACGGCTTCATCAAGTTGCCCCATCAAGCGGTCTACCTGTTCAGCGTTTGCCCGCGGGTGGCAGGCAACGATGCTTTTACCGAGATGCTTCAGGTTCGCCTGCGGCCTCACACCAAGATGTTTTACCGCCAGGATCTGCAGGGCCTGCGCCCATTCGCCGGGATCACCTTCACGCGCGATGGCACGCAGGCAGAACCAGAGTTGCCAGGAGACCGGCAGCTGCCGACCAGTCCAGGTGCGCAAACGATGAAAACGTCGCCGCGGCGAGATCCTGACAACAAAAGACACTATCGGTGCATACAGCCTGCCAAGCACCGGCTTGAACAGTTTCGACAATCTGGATAAACCAGGCAGTTTCCCACTCCCCAGAAATGCACTGAGCCAGCCATACATCAGCACACCGATAGCGGCTACCAGCGGTATCCAGTAAACGAAAGAGCTCACCGGGTGTGCATCACCGGAATCACGCGCCCGCCTGTTTGGATTCGCGGGGCCCGCTACGTTCAGCTGATGCATGAGCAGCGACGCCACCTCAGGGCGATTGTAGCGCACATTCCACCAATTGATGCTCACAGCAGGGATCTTCAACCAGCCACCATACTGGGGAACCAGGGTGAAGCTTTCCACGCGACGGCCCCGCAACGTCCTGCCATCGGGCGATATGCTGCCTTCGGCAACACTTTTACCGGGGTATATCCGGAATTCATCACTGCTGAACTGGCCGGCGATTGAAGGTATTTGCGACCCAGTGGCGCCGACTGCCTTGGTTTCCACCTCCAGTGTGACAGGATTTCCAGCCGCAGGTGTATCGCCACCGCGGATCTTTGCATCAATCTGCAGGTCATACAAAGGCAACCACGGCTGAACAGATTCAACTGCCGGCCGAACCTTGAGAATGACGGATTCCCGGGCTTCAACGTCGAAAAACGGGCCGCTGGCCCCGCCTGCTGCCGCATAAGTACCGGTAACTCTCGCAGGCGGAATCTGGATGACGCCGCTGGTAAATGGCATCAGCAGATAGCGGTATTCCGTAATCATTTCCTGGCCACCGCCGGCCTTGCTGCTGCGAGTGACGGGTTCACCAAGCTGGCGCAACACGACCGAACCTGTCTGGGGCAATTCCGGCGTGGCGGTTTTAAGGTTACCACTGCTAATAACACGGAGTGTGTAAACCAGACTCTGTTGTTCATAGGGTGTGGAATCACTGATAGAAGCTTCTATCCTTGGCGGTTTGAATTGCTGTTGCTGGCGTTGCTGCTGCGGTTGCTGGTAGGGAGACCAGTAAGGTTGGTACTGGCCCTGGGGAGGCTGGTAAGGTTGATACTGACCTTGGGGAGCCTGATAGGGTTGATACTGACCCTGGGGAGGCTGGTAAGGTTGATACTGACCTTGGGGAACCTGGTATCCCGGAGCCTGATAACCGGGGGCCTGGTAGCCATAAGGCTGATAGCCATGAGCTTGCTGACCCAGGAAAGTCGCCGCAGACACCAGCACCAGAACAACAGACAGTTTAGCAGTCAATATTTTCATTGCCTCAGCCTTACCAGGGACGCGGTTCATAGAGCTGACCACGCCGATCGCTCGTCAGGCGTTGCTCTTCCAGCCTGAACTGGTTTCTCATCAGGTAGGCGGGATTGCCTTCCACTTGATCCAGTAATTGTTCCATCAGTATCATCGGGGAACTACCGCTGGTACCCGTAGGGTCACCGCCTTCCCCGCTTTCAGGTTCACCGGACTCCGCCTGATCCGCCATCTGGTCAACCTGGTCGATCGCACTCATATCCAGGCCGCCTTTAGAGGGGTCAAAGTCCCGGGGATCACTGGCTTCATCAACCTGCTCGCGGTCTGAAGGACGATCCCGCCCTTCCCGTTCTTTATCACCGGGGGATTTATCGTCCTCTTCTTCGCCAGCAGCCGTTTTTTCAATGGCAGTCTCATCAGCTTCCTTACCGGCTTCCGAGTCTTCCTGTTCATCGCTACCCGACGCCTCATCCTCCGCTTCTTCCCCTTCACTGGAATCGGATCGTTCCTCGCTGTCGCGGGATGGTTCGCTCTGCTCCTGCTCTTCAGCATCTTCCTGATCAACATCGCCCCGGCGTTCCTCGTCTTCCAATTCCCCTCCAGAACTGCTGTCTAGTTCTTCTTCCTCGGCTTCTCCCTGTTCGGAGAACTGCTCGGTTTCTGTACCGCCATCAAATTCCTGCTCGGAAGATTCCTCGCCGCCCGATTCCTGCTGTTCCGACAGCTCCTCACCGGATTCTTCATCGTCGGATTGTTCGCCACCTGTCTGTTGTTCCTCAGACTGCTGTTCACCGGATTCTTCATCTTCTGATTGTTCGCCGCCTGTTTTTTGTTCTTCCGATTGCTCCTCACCGGATTCTTCATCGTCGGATTGTTCACCGCCGGCCTGTTGTTCCTCT
>JBDNAP010000016.1:0-6084 GCA_039768325.1 Thiogranum sp. | reverse complement strand
TTGGCGGGCCAAAGGCAGTTGCCCGCTTTTTACAGGCATTGCCCGATCAACTACCGGTGACTTTTGTGCTGGCCCAGCACATATCTGAATCCTTTCAGGGCTTGCTGGCAGGTCAACTGGACCGTTGCAGTGCGTGGCCAGTGGCCATGTTAGGCGAAGGTCAGAGCATTGAGCCGGGGCAGGTATGGATGGTGCCGGCCAGACACAGGATTGAAATGAATGCCGGAGGCACTATTCGCCGAAGCGACCAGGCGTGGGAATCCACGCAGCGTCCGGATATCAATGCGGTATTGCGCGGCGCTGCTGATACATTTGGCGCACAATGTGGGGCAATAATGTTCAGTGGGCTCGGTAATGACGGCACCCAGGGCTGTGCGTCGATTTCCAAGCGCGGTGGATTTGTCTGGACGCAGAGTTCCGAAAGTTGCGTAATTTCAAATCTGCCGGAAGCGGCACGGCGTTCCTGCAAGGTGGAATTTAGCGGTACTCCTGAACAACTCGCGCAGGCATTGACCAGTCGTTGCAGGGCTGAGCGCACAAGCATTAACTAGCCACACATGGGATTGCTGACATGAACGCTGTTGTTGAATCTGTAAGAAGCCTTTGGTTGCCATTGGAGAGCACGAATCTGCTGGTGCCAAATGTTGCCATTGCTGAAGTTCTTAACTATCAGCCTCTGGATCTGGTTGAGGATGGCCCGGACTGGCTGTTAGGTCGCTTACGCTGGCGTGATAAGGACTTACCGGTTATATCCATAGAACGTCTATGTGGTTACAATCTGCCCCGCAGTGAGCGTGGCTCCCGTATCACCATTCTCAACTCAGTAAGCGCAGATACTAATTTACCGTTTTTTGCCATCGTTACAGCTGGTATACCACGCTTATTCAATGCCACTGCCGATACTTTGTCTGAATCGATAGCTGCCGAGAGAACTCTGCCGGATACCGTTGCAGACTGTGTAAAGATCGGCAGGGAAGAAGCGTTGATTCCAAATCTTGGCGTCATACAGGCACTGGTTGAAGAGACCTGGGTACAAGTCCCGGTTTAACCGTTATTTCGCGCCCGTCGGTACGGATATTGTGCGGCAAATCTGTATTTACCAGCGATATTCGGAGTGGGAGCAAAGATCAGAAGAAACCGTGTCGATCTGCGGAGATTGTCGATTAACCGGACAGATCGCCCCAGAGAGACTGTACAGCCGCCACGGTTGCCAGGGCGGCGGTTTCGGTGCGCAGAATTCTTGGACCCAATCGAATGCGCTTGAAACCGCCTGCTTCGGCCATGCTGATTTCGTCATCCTCCAGCCCACCTTCGGGGCCAATCAATATTCGAATCTCCCCGGATGGTGTGAGATCAGACAGCCGCAGGGATGCAGTCGGGTCAAGCACAATCTGTAATGACTGTTTCCGGTTGAAACTGTACCAATCCGCTAACTTTGCGGCGCGGTGCAGCTTGGGCAGATAAACACGTCCTGATTGTTCGCACGCCGAACGTATCACGCCTTGCCAGTGGTTCAGGCGTTTCTCCAGGCGTCTCCCACTGAGTTGAACCTGGGACCTTTTTGTCCACAGCGGGGTGATGGATCCAACGCCCAGTTCCACCGATTTTTGCAGTACGAAGTCCATGCGTTCACCGCGTGCGATGCCCTGTCCCAGTGTGATGTGCAGTTTCGACTCCCGGTCGGGTTGCCGGCTGTCCTGAACCAGAACTCTTGCCTGTTTCTTACAAGACCCTTCCAGAACCGCCTGGTACTCCTTGCCATTGCCGTTGAACAACAGCAGAGACTCGCCGGGTTTGAGGCGCAGTACTCGTAGCAGGTGATGACTTGTCGTTTCTTCCAGTGTCACACTTTGCCGCGGGGAAAGTGTACATTCGGTATAAAAGCGGGATAACTGCAACGGACTAACCCCAATTACCTGCAAGGATGTACTCGACGGTCACAAAAGCATTGAATTGAAGGACGTTGCCGCAGTTTAGTCCGAGCGAGCAGAATTTCATTTTGTACCTGCTCTACCATTGTAGGGCGCGCTTGTCGCGCCATGACTCAATAACTTGCCGGTTCTTAACTGCTGCGCACGGCGCAGCCTACAGAGTTTGTGCCATTGATGGTCAAGCATGTTAAGTATCCAGGCTTATTCTTAAAGTGTCAGATGTGGAATCAGCAAGTCGATTGCAGCGTCGTAATCTATGCTGCCAGAAGACACTGAAGCTTATGCGTTCAGGCCGAGATTTTCCCAGATTGCCTTGCTCGGGCCAGCCTGGTTCATGGTATAGAAATGCAAACCAGGTGCACCGGCCTCCAGTAGCACCTGGCACATTTCCGTCACGACTTCCTCGCCGAAGGCCCGGATCGAATCCCGGTTGTCGCCATAAGCTTCCAGTCGTTTACGCATCCACCTGGGGATTTCGGCGCCGCACATGTCGGAGAAACGCGCTAACTGTGTATAGTTGGTGATCGGCATGATGCCGGGTACGATGGGCACGTCGATACCCAGTTTCTCGCAGCGCTCGATAAAGTGGATGTAGGCGTAAGGGTTGAAGAAATACTGGGTGATGACGCTGTCTGCGCCGGCATCCACTTTGCGTTTGAAATTAGCAAGATCGGTGTCTGCATTGCTCGCCTGCGGGTGAAACTCGGGGTAGGCGGCGACTTCAATATGGAAGTGGTCGCCGGTTTCAGCGCGAATGAATTCCACCAGTTCATTGGCGTGGCGGAACTCACCGGGTAAACCCATGCCTGATGGCAGGTCCCCACGCAGTGCCACGATGTGGTTAATATTCTCTTTCCTGTACAGATTCAGGATGTCGCGAATGTTGTCTTTGGTGGAGCCAATACAGGACAGGTGTGGTGAGGCTTTGATGCCTGATTCGCGCTGGATTTCGCATACCGTATTAAACGTTCTTTCACGTGTTGAGCCGCCCGCACCAAAGGTTACCGAAAAGAACCGGGGGTTGAGACGGGCCAGTTCTTCACGGGTGTTGCGAAGATTGGCAACACCTTTTTCCGTCTTGGGTGGAAAGAACTCGAAGCTGTAAACATTAGGGTGTTTTTTCTGCGATTCCATTGATCGGGTGGCTCTCTGGCTGCTTATCTGGCGAAGGCCACGGAATACACGGAAAAAACAAAAAACCTATTGTTTATCAATGGCGGTTTTCTGGATCCCCTGTATTCCGCAGCTATAAGATACCTGCTGACACCTAGTAACGATAATGGTCCGGTTTGTACGGGCCTTCGATACTCATGTCCAGATAATCAGCCTGTTCCTGGGTCAGGGTGGTCAAATTGGCACCGATCTTGGTCAAATGCAGGCGGGCAACCTTCTCGTCCAGGGGTTTTGGCAGGACATAGACTTTGTTTTCATAGCCGCCGGTATTCTTGAACAGCTCCATCTGCGCCATTACCTGGTTGGTGAAGGACGCGGACATCACGAAGCTCGGGTGGCCTGTCGCACAGCCCAGGTTCACCAGTCTGCCTTTGGCGAGTACGATGATCTTCTTTCCATCCGGGAAAATAACGTGGTCAACCTGGGGTTTGATTTCTTCCCAGGTGTATTTTTCCAGTGATGCGATATCGATTTCTGAATCAAAATGACCGATGTTGCAGACAATGGCTTCATTCTTCATCGCCAGCATGTGATCATGGGTGATGACGTTAACGTTACCGGTGGTGGTGACGAAGATGTCACCCTGGCTCGCAGCTTCTTCCATGGTGACAACGCGGTAACCTTCCATTGCAGCCTGCAGGGCACAAATAGGATCGATTTCCGTGACCAGTACCGTAGCGCCCATCCCGCGGTAAGCCTGGGCGCAGCCTTTACCTACGTCGCCGTAACCCAGCACGACACAGATCTTGCCCGCGATCATCACATCAGTAGCGCGTTTGATGCCATCGAGCAGCGATTCGCGGCAACCATACAGATTGTCGAATTTGGATTTTGTCACCGAGTCGTTGACATTCATGGCCGGAAAAAGCAGTTCGCCGCTTTCCTGCATCTGGTAAAGACGATGTACACCGGTTGTCGTTTCTTCGGTAACACCTTTGACGCTGTCGGCCATTTGTTGCCATTTTCCAGGGCTGGTTTCCAGCGTGCGCTTCAGGACAGCGAGAATGGCTTTCCATTCCTCATTGTCGTCGGCGGACGGTTGCGGAACGCTACCGGCTTTTTCGAATTCGACACCCTTGTGAACCAGCAGCGTGGCGTCGCCGCCATCGTCCAGGATCATGTTCGGCATGCCGCCATCTGGCCAGGTCAGAGCCTGTTCTGTGCACCACCAGTATTCGTCGATAGTCTCACCTTTCCACGCGAATACCGGGATGCCACGCGCAGCAATGGCTGCCGCGGCGTGATCCTGGGTGGAAAAGATATTGCAGGAAGCCCAACGGACTTCGGCGCCAAGATCGATCAGGGTCTCAATCAATACCGCAGTCTGGATGGTCATATGCAGACTGCCGGTAATGCGTGCACCTTGCAGTGGTTTTTCGGCGGCAAATTCCTCGCGCAGTGCCATCAGTCCGGGCATTTCGCTTTCAGCGATCGCAATTTCCTTGCGGCCCCAGTCGGCCAGATTGATGTCGGCGACTTTATAGTCGGATGAGGTATCTAAAACAGCGTTCATAGTCATCTCCTGGATACAAAGATGAGCGCCGTTCTTTCGAAGTGTCCAGTATCCCTGAGCCTGGCGGGGGATCCCGCTGCAGCGCCCCTCAGAGAACACAACTGGTGTTAATACTGTCAGAGCCCTGCGTCAGTGCGCAGAAGTTCCGCCTTGTCCGTTTTCTCCCAGGTGAAACCTTCGTGCTCGCGGCCGAAGTGGCCGTATGCCGCGGTTTTCCGGTACTTGATCTGCTCAGCGTTCAACAAATCCAGCATCTTGAGGATGCCATAGGGGCGCAGATCGAAGTGCGCGCGTACCAGATCTGTGATGCGCCCGTCGCTGATTTTACCGGTGCCGAATGTCTCCACCATGATGGAGGTCGGCTCGGCCACACCAATGGCATAGGATATCTGTATCTCACAGCGGTCGGCAAGACCGCCGGCAACAATGTTCTTGGCAACGTAGCGACCGGCATAGGCAGCCGAGCGGTCGACCTTGGACGGATCCTTGCCGGAGAAGGCGCCGCCGCCGTGTCTTGCTGCACCACCGTAGGTATCGACAATGATTTTTCGGCCGGTGAGTCCGGCGTCGCCCATGGGACCCCCGATAACGAAAGCGCCAGTGGGGTTAATATGGTAGCGGGTGTCGCGTGTCAGCCATTCGCTGGGTAGCACGGGTTTGACAATGTGCTCCATGATCGCCTCTTCCAGCTCCTTGTGGTCGATATCCGGTGCGTGTTGTGTCGAGACTACGACGGCATCGATGCTGACCGGCTTACCATCCTTATAATGGAAGGTGACCTGGCTCTTGGCGTCCGGGCGCAGCCAGTTGAGGATGCCTTTGCGGCGCATTTCTGACTGCCGTTGTACCAGGCGATGGGCGTAGGTGATCGGAGCCGGCATCAGCACGTCGGTTTCATTGGTAGCATAGCCGAACATCAGTCCCTGGTCGCCGGCGCCCTGGTCTTCCGCGCGCGTGCGGTCCACGCCCTGATTGATATCCGGGGATTGAACACCAAGCGCAGTCATTGCAGCACAACTCTCTCCGTCAAAACCCATTTCAGAGCTGGTGTAGCCGATGCCCTTGATGGTTTCGCGCATAATACTCTCGTAATCGGGCTTTGCCGTGGTGGTGATCTCTCCGGCTATCATCACCATGCCGGTTTTGAAGAGAGTTTCGCAGGCGACGCGGGCGTGCGGGTCTTCGGCTATGATAGCGTCGAGCACGGCGTCGGAGACCTGGTCTGCCATTTTGTCCGGGTGGCCTTCCGAGACTGATTCGGATGTAAACAGATGTTCGTTCATGGAGTTATGCCCTGTAAAAAAAGAAACCCGCCTGGCGAAAGCTCAAGCGGGTTTCGGAAATATTGTTTGCTCTCCTCGCTTTAGCCGTATTTTTATAGCGCCCGCAATCTGATTTCAAATCGGCGCTGCGGGCAAAGTTTAGGCTGTTTTCACCGGCAGGGTCAAGTAACAGCCTTGTCCAATA
>JBDNAP010000140.1:0-8080 GCA_039768325.1 Thiogranum sp. | reverse complement strand
CGATTATCGATGCCATGCAGCGCCTGCACGGCAAAGGACTGGTTACCGAAAGGGACGGCGGCTATCTGACCGACTTGGGGCGCGAAGCCGCCGAGCATGCCCAGGCAGCACTGACCATCCTGACCTCTACACCGCTCTGAATTTTCATTTCGCCTTGGGTCTGAACGCCTTGATGACAGCCTCATCGGTTTGCAGGCAGGGGCCTTCTATGAGATCAATGCAATAGGGCACGGCGGGAAATACCGCGTCCAGGCATTCACGGATGGATTTGGGTTTGCCTGGCAGGTTGATCATCAGGGTCTTGTTACGAATGCCCGCCGTCTGGCGCGAGAGAATCGCCGTCGGCACGTATTGCAGACTGACCTGGCGCATCAGTTCACCGAACCCCGGCATCATTTTCTGGCAGACATTTTCCGTGGCCTCGGGTACCAGATCCCTGGGTGCAGGGCCCGTACCTCCGGTGGTCACAATCAGGCAGCAGGCTTCCTCATCAGCGAGTTCTATCAGGGTTCTCTCAACTACGAGCTGATCATCGGGAATAACCCGGTAGACCGGCTTCCAGTCGGATAACAGGTACGCCGTGAGCGTATCGATGATCGCCTGTCCGGAAATATCTTCATAGACACCGGCGCTGGCTCTGTCCGATGCGGTGACGATCCCAATGTTAATGTCAGACATAGTGAATACTTGTATGGCTGCTTAAAACAGAAATGGTACACGTCGTGGCCTGCGTCGCCAATCTATGTCACGATTGGGTATGGTCATCGTGTACACCGCACACAGTGTTACCGACGCGCACCTCATCAAGGGACTGCTGGAAAGTGAGGGGATTGACGCCTTTGTTTACGGCGGAGACCTCCAGGGGGGTATAGGTGAACTGCCGGTGATGGGGCTTATCAGCGTCAGGGTTCCGGAGAACTTCGTCGTACAGGCTCGCGCCGTCATCGCCGACTATGAACGTGCCGAGCCTGAAAAACTATAAGACCCGGTACTGCCTGGTAAAAATGCCTTTCGTACTATTTGCTGCTGGAGCCGCTATACTTGTTGGTAGAGTGCGGTGAGCAGGGGATGCCGGCATGACAACATCGATAAGGCCGTTAAGCATCATAATTATCGCTGCTGCTGCGCTGTTTGCGGTGGCAGCCAGCGGGGATCAGATCTACCGATGGGCAGGGGCTGATGGTGCAACGCATTTCAGTGAGACCCCACCTGACGTTGATCTTGCCAGTGTGGAGATACTTGAGCTGGTTACTGGAGGTCGGCTCCCACCGACCTCCCGTGATTATCAGTCGGTGCTCGATGTGGCAAAAGACATTGAATCCAGCCGCCTGGAAAGAGAACGTCTGAGGCTCGAGAAAAAGAAGTTATTGTTGCAGAGCAAGCAGCTGCGCCAGTCGGCTATGATTCCACAAGAGTATGATGATGATTACGGGGGTGTCAGGTTGTACTACTCACCGCACTATCGTTACCCGCGGAAACCCCATCGTCGCCATCACTACCATCGCCCTGTAAATCCGGAACCGTATTCATCGCCGCGCTATGGTAGCCCCCGGCAAGGTACACACACAGGAACCCGCGCAAGCGTCTATATCAGGCAGTAGCGTTCGCTACCAATCCATCTTTATGCCGAAAAACACCGCCCGGTCATGCTCTGTTGCATCCCTGAGTTCAAGCGCCATTATCTTGCTTTTATTCAGATAGAGTCTGGCGTCCTGTCCGACAGCCAGGCCGGCGGCGGCTCCCATGAGCTTGACCCCCGTTTTGGGTATGCCGATCGAAGTAAGGGTGCTCTCCGAGTAGGACTTGACGAAGTCACGCACAATACGCTGATTGTGACGATAGGAACTCCTGTAGTCGCCCGCAGACATATCACCGCTCACGGACTGCCACGCGTGTCGATCGGGCTTCTGGCTGGTAGATTCGGAATCCCTTTCTGCAGCGTATATCAAACAGGACGCTGACAGCAGGAAGGTAGCTGTTATTATTCGATGCTTCATGATTTATCCCCCAATAACCCCCCTATGACAGGCTTCTTATCTGGAGACCCCCGCCTGCTGCTTGGAGGGTATTTATAACAAAGATATACCCATAGAGGTTGCCGATCAAGGAAATAATTAAAGATTTTTTGAGTAATATAAAATATATAAAAAACAATACTATTTAGATAATAGCTAAAGAAGAATCGAGTATAATTTTACTGCGATGCGCGTAACCTTGGTCACTTACAGGCTTCATTAGAATGGGCTTATTCGCTTTGCTGTGCCTTTCTGAGTTCCGCGGCCTTAATGGCCACGCAGCGGTCATACTCCTTCTGCGCGGATTTTGTGGCTTCCAACCTCAAGGCACTCGACGGACCCTTGCCGCCCGTGCGTAACCGCGGTTTGCGGTAGGTGCATTCTTTTTCTGCCTGCTCGATATAAGCGTGGTCAGTTTCTGCCGCTTCGTTGTGCGCAGGCGAGGTTGCTTCCGTTGCAGATGATTTGCCGATCTCTACACAGCTATAGGTGCCGTCAAGGTTGTGAGTGCAATCGAGAATAATCGCTGTTGCAGGCTGGAAGGCGATCAGGGCAAGGGCGCCAATCAGCCGGTTCAGAATTTTCAACGCTGTTGTCTCCATTACATTTGAATGTTCTTCCACGGAAGGTGGTCTCTCGCGGAATACAATGCCTGTCTGCGACTGTCCGGCATTGTATTCCGCTTCACGTCGCTCATCCAGGTGCTGTGCGGATTGTAATATAGCGATGACCTTCCTCAGTGCGACACCAGATGGGCCGGGCCGCGATACCAGGAACCATCCGGCTGCAGGCAGGCGGTGCCATAGGCGTCCGCGGCCTTGCCACCGACGATGACCTTCATCGTGTACTCCCGCTCCTGAAGGCAGGTCGATACGTTGTTCCCGCTGCTGTACGGTGCAGCAGCCGGGTAGGGAGAACTGACAGACTGATAGTGGATGGGATCGGGTGTCACCGATTGACTGGCGTTGCCGATCGCGTAACCAAACACACCGCCCAGCAGCAGGCCGATGAGCAGGTTTTCGTCATCGTCACTGTTGTATCGCCGGTAGCTGTAGCCGGAATTGTGGTGACGCTGGTGCTTATGATGTTTGTGATGATGGCCATTGCCGTGCCGATCGTAACGATGTTTATCGCCCGCCCAGGCAGAGCCCGAAGCGGTGAGCGTCATGGCCATTATGGTGGCCAGCACAACGGGGGTTTTGAGATGAAAATTCATAATCGGGTCCTCGTTTATCCGGTATACACTGGAACTTAACGGAGGGCTGCGGAAAAGGGTGACATGCTGTTAACAGGCCATGATTCAGCTGGAAAAATTATGTCGCCAACTCAGTCAACAGCCCGCTCCCGGGTAGTGTCGGTAGCGGTCATGATGGCGACTGCCAATCAGCCGTTCTGCACCTGCCGACAGGATCTTGAATCCGCACTATTGAGCAATATCCTGCGCCAGCGCTTGTCGGCCAGATAGGCCCAACTGGCGGGGTCAGCGAGGATTTGATGCTCAAAGAAGCTGGCGTAGTGCTGTACCGCCGCTTCTACGTCGGTAGTGATGATCGGCTTACCGATGATTACCGTGTTTTGTTGTCCCCTGCTCTGAAAGTAGCAAGGTAGCAGCGGGACATCCATGCGGACAGCGATTTTTGCCGCCCAGCCCGCCAGGCCAACGCGTTGCCCGAACATCTGCACCTCGACCCGTTTATCGGTGTTGTCGAGATTGTCCAGGGTGGCTGCAACCACTTGCCCTGTTCTCAGCACCGAAAACAGGATACGAGACAGCGCAAACGGATTGCCGCCGCGCACCATCAGGATCGGCACCTGCATACGCTCAAAAAAATCCAGCGCAATCCTGGTCCGGACTATCGTCGGCGAATTTCTGGCGACCACCAGTAAAGGAAAGGCCCGATTCAATTTGAGACTGGAGAATGCACTTGCAATGTTATGTGGAACGGCGAGGATTACACCACCGTGCGCCTTGGCCAGGTCGCGTATTAGCGTGCTGTCCTGCGGCGTGAGCGTGATACGCTCTTCGACCTGGTCGATTCCGTAGTGGTAGAGGCGGAAATAGTTTTCCATGACAGCGAGCGCGTTGGTCAGGAATTGCCGGTAGAGCTGCCGTGGCTCATGCTCGTGTGCCGGTCGGGCTGCAACAGCGCAGATGGCTTCGCACGAGAGACGCAGCGGATTTCCGGGCCAGCGGTATAGCAGGCGCATGCTCCGCACCAGCACGCGCACGGGGACCAGCGCGACGCCAACAGAGGTGTGCTGCAGTGCCCGGTGCAGAAGCGGGAAAAGCAGAATTTTCAGCCGGGTGCCGCTCAGCAGGCGGTGTCCGTGGCTACTCTCAGCCTCGCTGACCGTTATTTCCTTCAGGAACAGCGCCGGCGAACGGATGGTTTCCGAGCGCAACTTCCGGCGATGCTGAGGGCTGGCCATCAGGTAGACGAAAGCGGGTCGGGGTTCATGTATTCAAATTGTCGGTGACTGCTGACTGGGGCCTGTAACTTAAAGGCGCTGCTGGCAAATTGCAACGTTAATGCATTAGCTGTTAACAATCGCTGTTCCGGCACCGGGCTGTGATTGGGGTTTATTTGATGGTTTGCTGACCTAAGTCAATATACGCTGAGAACCATTGTTCTAGTTTATAACGTGAATGTTCTTATCAGCGTGTACTGGCAATTGAGTCACTGGAAGAAGCAATTGGATCAGAAATGGCACAGACTTTGTCCCCGACGCAGGCCGGGGTGTCATTCCCGTACCCTGGTCGCCGGCCTTGTATTTATAGGTGCACTGCTTGTATTGCCACGCCTTGAGGCGGACAGCATGTCACTGCTGCGTGTTGCAGACCCGGTGATTATCACCGGTCAGGCGCTGGGGCCCGTTGTGGGGAGTGAGATCGGTAAAATCCGGCTGTTTGCATTCGAAGGACAGAAAAGCCGTGTTATTCCGTTTCAGATCGATGAGCGGGATTCGGCGGGTAACTGGGTCTGGGACCGGGTGATCGGGCGTCCCGACACGACTTTCGAAAATGACCCCGGCCAGACCACCACGCCGATGATGGTGCAGCAGCACGTGCACAGCCGTGATGATGAAGATCCGGCTGGCAGGGAGCTTTTCGATGCCAACGACATGCTGGTTTTCCTGGCCAGGGATATGGGTGATCGGCGTGTGGACTGGTCGGAACGGCTGCCTGGAGAGGTGGTTATGGAAATTGAAGTGCTGGACCCGATGGACGGTGCAAGGGGCTGGGTCTACCTGGTGTCATTTGCCGGTGATCCGCCACCACTTTCCGGGGTGCGTTACCTGCAGCATTTCCGCAAGCATCGGCGTATACAGACACCCAGCTACAACTTCACCTATTCGGATACCCATGTCGCGTGTCTCGATGACTTGCGAATAAAAGAGTTTCCCGTCGTGGATCGCATCAATATCAGGGGCAAGGTGGATATTCAGTTGGGGTTTTTTAAAAATTCCATTGAATTCGGCGAGGAAGATATTCATGGCTACATCGAAGGGATCATCGAAGGACCGGTTCGGGTTATCAAGAGGAACGTAGTTCACCTGGACCTTGCTTTTGTAATGCGCACACCGGACACTGTCTGTGAGCATTTCTATTATCCGGATTATGCGCAAGTGCCTTTGTGCCTACCAATACGCTTTCCTGTGACAAAAGCAACAGTGCTGCTGTTAACCAAACTGAACGAGTCGAATATCCTGCGTACCCTGATTGGCGAGATGGATGGGAGTGTGACCAGGTATGGCGACAGTATGGATAACTGTTCCCCTGTCCACCAGTTACCCGTCGAATGGATTGCATTCGATACCGAAAAGGGGTCTGTCCTCAGTATCCTTGAATTGCCGGATAACATAGCGATGCATGCCGATGCCAGGCCGTGTCTGTGCGATGGACAGGACAGTGATATCGAAATCGAATTGTTAACCGCAGCGGGTCCGGTAGCTGGCTTTGTGGTGAGATCCAGTAAGGGGTGTCCGGCCGGACCGCACGTGGTGCACGGAAATTATTTGATTTCAACCTTGCCTTACAAGCAGGGTGATGAGCTTGCCGCGTATAAGCTGTTCAGCGAGCCGCTGACCTTCAAGGTAAGGCAGACTGCCAGACGTAACTGATCCACTCCGGCGTGCGTCTATCAGGCAAACGGCATGGCTCGTGGAACAGCGGTGGCAAAACGGTCGTTCTCCCTGTCGTGTTGCTGAATCCAGTCAAGGATGTGCCCCCACGGTGCCGAGTCGCGTTGTGCTGCAGACTCGGCTAGTTCGTTTACGCCGATGCCCTGTTCCGCTGCCTGCACATAGTTCTGTGTATCCCGGATCTGGGCAATCACGGGGATATCCAGATTGCGCAGAAACCGTTCCAACTTGATCATTGAGCGGGTACGGATGCGGGTTCGATTGGCTATAATACCAATCTGTTTGCCGCGGGCACGGGCTTTACCGATCAGTAGCAGGTCACGGATGAAATTGGCCGTGGAATGCATGTCAATGACTGACGGTAGAACGGGAATGAGGATGAGATCAGACTCGTGAACGCGATCCTCCAGCTCGATACCGCTATACCCGGCAGGGGTGTCCCTGATGACGTAGCGCGTCTGATGTGGGACCCGCAATTGCCACGAGCGCGTAATGGCGCTGTTAGGGGGTTCATAGGCCGCCACTCCATGGATAGAGGGATAGCCCTCTGTGCGGGTTTTTAGCCAACGGCTGCTCGATCCCTGGGGGTCATAGTCGAACAGGGCCGTAGCATAGCCCTGTGAGGCACAGTAGCTGGCAAGGTTCGTAGCGACTGTGGTTTTGCCACAACCGCCCTTTGCATTCATCACTCCAACTCGCAGCACGGCAGTTGACCAAAGGGTTCGGATAAAACAAATATTCGTCAGGTTTCCGGTTTTTTATCGGCAATTCCGGAAAATAATGAAGAAAATCAGTTTGCCAAGCCGGTAAGCGGGTTCTGGGGGCGTGCTGTTGCTATTGTGGCGTGTGCGACGAATAGGTACATTAGATAGCCGACTTACCTTTGCGGAACACGCTGTTAATACCTCCCTGTACGCTCGGTGGCAGCACCGCTGCTGCGGGCGGTTCTGTAAAGCAATGTCGGCTATCTAATGTTCTGCTTGGTAATTCGGTGATGCGGCAGCGCGCACCGCTGCAAGCGGGATTTGTGGCAGCGGAGTCTGGAGCATGAAGGTGTTATGGCGAAGTTTGGCAGTCGTTTGTCTTTTCACGGTTGCAGGCGGCTGCAGCTGGGTGAAGACTACTGATTCAGGTGCCCGGGTGCGGGTCGCGACTGCCGGTGAGGTTGAGGATTGCGACGATGCCGGGACTACGCATGTGTCGGTGATGGAAAAACTGGGCGTGTTGGAGCGCAACCAGGTCAAGGTTGCAAAGGAACTTGCAACGCTGGCGCGAAACAGTGCGGCCCAGCTCGGTGGCGACACCGTTGTAGCAACAACGGAAATCGTCGACGGTACGCAGACCTTCGCGGTGTACCGATGTGGCCATTAATGTGCTCCTGAACCGGTTACCCCGGCGGTCAGCGTGAAGCGCATGGCCTCTTCCATATTCATATCAAGCGAGCGCACGGCGCTGCGGGGCACCAGTACCGCGTAGCCACCTATCATGTAACTCAAGGGCAGGTAGACCAGGATACTGTCCTTTGCACGGAAATCTTCCGGCATGTTTTCCGGCAGCGCCTGGGTGACAAAGCCGATCACCTGCATGCCCGTATCGCCAAAGCTTACTGCTACGACCTGTTCGAATTCTTTTTCCCGGGCCGGGGAAAAATATTCGAAGAAATCGCGGATGGACCGGTAAATCGTTTTAATCAGAGGCAAGTGATAGAGGATCTGCTCGCCCCTGGCAAACAGCCTTTGCACCACGTAGGCATGCATCAACAGTCCTACCGCAAATACCACTGCCAGACCGGCAATCACACCCATGCCGGGCCAGTACAGGTGATCCGGCAACATCAGCTGGATCAGTCTGCCCAGCACGGACTCCGCCGATACCGCCAGCCAGTAGAGCAGGTAAACTGTGAGTACCACCGGCAGGATGGT
>JBDNAP010000139.1:0-5297 GCA_039768325.1 Thiogranum sp. | reverse complement strand
TCAGCACCAGCTGTGGAACGTTGCCTGGCTTACCGAAAGAATCGCGCAAAGGCGGGAACTTCATATAGCTGGTGTTTCCGCCGGAGAGTGCCTGCCTGGCGGCAGACAGAACTTCCGCGCTGACCGCCTTAGCCAATTGCCGCTGCAAAAATGCCCGGCTAACGTTGATCCAGTTCGTCGAATACAGTCAGGGGAGCTGACAAGCCGCCCCGTGCAGAGCGTTTGCGCTTAAAATCAGGATACTTTTACCCGTCTGCGGGAAAAAAACGAATCGCTGACAGGCCCGGCAACAGCTGGCGCAATACTTCGGGATCGTTTTGCGTTTTAGCCAACATCATGACCCCCTCGAAAAAAGCCACCATCGCCTCGGCAGTGGCTGCGGTGTCAACGTCTTCCAGGTCACCGATTTTAACCGCCTCCTCCAGTGTGTGACGAAACTCGGTACACAACTCGGAGAAGATAGCTGCAAGTTTCAGACGGATCTGTTCATCCTGGGTAGCCAGCTCCATCGCCAGATTACCGAATGGGCAGCCGACCATACGTCCGGTCCGTGCCACACTCGACTTTTGGACTTCATACATCAGTTGTCCAAAGCGCTCCAGGCGCTGCAAGGGTGGCAATGCGGCAGAAAACGCTTTTTCCATGAGATCGCGCTTCAACCGCATATAATAGCCATCCAGCACAGTGAGAGTCAGGTCCCGCTTGCTGGGGAAAAAATGATAGAAGCTGCCTTTCTTCACCTCGGCGTGCTCACAGATTTCCGCCACGCCGACGCAGGCATAACTGCGGGCATGGATGAGCTCACTGGCCGAATCAAGGATACGTTGCTGGGTGTCGATTTCCAGATTCATAAGAATGATTATAGTTGACCGGTCTAACCAGTCAAGGCAAAAGCAGCGGAGTCCCGGGGTACCGGTCTGTCTGACAGGGAAACAACCGGTCAGAACCTGGGTACGGCGTTCCCAGACTGGTTTCCGGCATATGAATGAGCCTGCTTTCACAGTATTCTGAGCAGAAGTTCCATGGTATTCAGAAACCTGGACCGGAAATTACACCATACACGATGAATTCGAAATTAATGTTGCAACGCAACCTGCGCCGCCGCCGGCTCGGTGGCGTGTGTGCCGGTGTCGCCGACTACCTGGGTACAAACGTCAAGTGGATCCGCCTTGGCGTGCTGGTATCGGTCTTCTTTTCCTTCTCCCTGAGCCTGTGGATCTACCTGGCGCTATGGCTGTTTCTGCCGGCCAGGGCCGAGGTCCCCATACCATCAGTCTCCAGAAATCTGCGCCGTGATCTGCATCGCATCGACAAGCTGGTTAGAAAAGCCCACCGCCACCTCGACCCACAAATCGCGGACCAGGCACAGAGCTCTTTCGACGACTTGAAACTGCTCGCGGCACGTATCGAAAAAGGAAATTCCCTGGCTGCCAAAGTCCGCTCGGTGTGGGCTTCGGCACTGCCCGGCCTGCCGCGTGTGCTGCAGCAATTATTGGCGCTGCCCGAAACCATCGCCTCTCAACAGACACGGCCATATGAACGCCTGGCGGGCGAACTGCAACACCTGCAAAGAACGTTGCGCGTAGCCTCCGTCGAATCCCTTGACAGCGAGATTACCGACGAGCTCGGTACAGAAAGGCAGGATTCAGCAGAAGTGGCCGCTTGGCGCAACCGACTCGAGTCCCTGCATGAACGGCTGCGGGAACGAGCCGGACCGGACACCCTCACCACGCTGCAACGTATTGAAGAGAAACTTGGCTTTCTGATCGAACACAGCGGCAGTAGTGCGGAGTTGTTCGATTTCAAACCTTTCGAGGTGCGCAAAATCGCCTTCGACTACTTGCCCGATACCATCAACAACTACCTGCAACTGCCCCCGCAACTGGCACGAACCGAGCGACTGCGCGATGGTCGCAGCGCGGAACAGGCCCTGCAGGAACAGTTACACCTGCTCGATCACGCCCTCGCCGACCTGACCCGCAGCTACTTTGACAGGGACGCGGAGAGCCTGTTGATTCACGGACGGTTTATCAAAGACAAGTTTGCCCGCCAGCCGTTTTTATGAGCGCGGCAAAGCCGGTCAACAAAAACCCGTTAGCAAGGAGTATGTCAGTTGGCCGACACAGGCTTTCGGGAACACGCCGTGAATTCCCCTCTGTACGCTAAGACGGGATTCTTTTGGAGCCTCCCCCTTAAATGCGCACTTCGTCAGACGGTTCAAGCTCGGCCTGCGCGATACCGGCAGCGACTTCTTCCTTGCGTATGCGGTCCAGGTAAGTCTTCGATTTCCCTACTTCATCGCTCAGTGCATCGACTGTTTGCTGCATACTATCAAGCGCCTTGACCTTGTAATTGGCCATCATATCCATGCTTGTGTAGATATCCGAGAATGCCGCTTTCAGCTTGGCAAGCTCGACGCCTGAACCGGAGGCCTGCTGCCCGATGTCCGCCGCCTGCTGTTTCATCATTCGTGCAGTACCAGCGATCATGTCACTGGTGGTTCGGTTCAGCGCGGCGACCTGATCCAGCACCAGTTTCTGATTGGTCAGGGCCTGGGCAACAATGACGGCGGTGCGCAATGCTGAAACCGTCGTGGTGCTGGCACGGTCAACTCCCTTGATCAGTTCCAGGTTGTTTTTTCGTACCATATCCAGAGACATATAGCCCTGCACACTGACAGCCAGCTGGGTCAGCAGATCCTGGACTTTTTGCCTGACGTAGAACAACATTTCCTCTTTGATGACACGTGCCTTTTCCGGATGCCGGGCCTCGATTTCGGCAATGCGCGTTTCCAGGGCGGTGTCGATCTGCCTGCCGACGAAGACATACTGTTCCAGCATGCCCATGGCGTCCCAGAGGCGGGCCTTTTCGGTCTCGATCGCCGCATTGTCCTTGCGCAATTCATCCTGACCGTTATACAGCGACTCCAGGATGGCGTTGATGTGGCTCTGCGCAGACTGATACTGATGAAAGTAATTGGTCAGCCTGTTCCCGAAGGGAATAAATCCGAGCAGTTTTTTCGGTGACAGCAGGTCACCGTGGCGCGAAGGATCCAGTTCCTCCACCGCCTGTCTCAGCTCGACCAGTGACCGACCCACCGTTGAATTCTCGTCAAACAGCCCCTCGTTCATCGCCCGCACCGGCCGCTCCAGCATGCGACTGGACATGTTCGCCGCTTCGCGGATCTCGGCGTTGCCCAGCTTGTGGATAGCACGCACTTTCTCCTTGAAGGACTCGCTGTTTACATCAACGCTCACGACAACGTCGATAAACTCCTGCACTTTCTTTTCAAGTTTGTCACGCTGTTCATCCGTCACTGGTACCATACGGGCGGCCGCCTCCTTATCCGGCACAGCGACCGGAGCGGGTGGCGTCAGCGCTTCCTGCGGCGGCGTTAGAGTTATGGTCTCTCTCATGTCTCAGCTCCTCAATGGTATTTCTATAGCGCAATGCGGCGATACGGAACATCAAGCTCACGTTTATCGGACAACAGCTTGATGATGTGATGCTGTTGAATGGCGCGGTGTCCGACTGATTCCTTGTCCGGCTGATCGCGCGACACAACAGAAATCAGGCGGTTTTGTTGTCTTTGATCATCGCGACCCAGCGACCGAACACTACCTCGGCGATCCGGTACAGACGGCGGGTTCGTACGGCCAGATCAGCGGTAATGGTTTCTGCACTCTGAACACAATCTGACACATCCCTGAGATCACTGGAGTATCGCTCTACCAGCCCGCTGATGGATTCGGGGGTCATTTCAAGATGGAACTGCATGGCCAGCATATTGCCGATCGCGAACGCCTGCTGTTCAGCGCAGGCGCTGTGCGCCAGCGCCACGGCACCGGGTGGCAGCGAGAAGGTATGCTCGTGCCACTGAAATACCTCGAAACGTGGCGGCAAGCCGCCGAACCAGTTCTGGCCGGATACCTTCTCGACCCGCTCCACCGCATGCCAGCCGACTTCCAGAGTCTCGCCCCGATAGACCTCACCGCCAAGCGCCTTGCTGATCAACTGCGCCCCGAGACAAATACCCAACACCGGCACGTCCTCATCGGCCGCCCGTTGAATGAGTTCCAGCTCCTGCCGCATCCAGTCGGTGGGCTCATTGACGTTGCCTGGCCCCCCCATGATAACCAGCCCGGCGAAGCCTCCGGGATCCGGGGGCACCTGGACCCCTTCATCGAGACAGACCACATCAAAAGGAACGCCGCGTCGCGCCAGCATGGTGCCAAGATAGCCCGGCGATTCACAGGCCACATGGCGAAAGAATCTGATCGGCTTCATTGTTTTCTGTCCATCCGCTACCTGTCTGAGCAGACGCTGAGCCCGACGCTGCAGGCCGTCTATGTTTCGTGGTTTCCGGTCTCCCAGCTCACCATCGACGCTGATCACTGCCTGCAAGCGCACAAAATTTTTGCCATTGCAGTTCCCCGATAAAGTTTGAAGAGCCGATGACTATTTAAGCAGGGGATGATCTTTCGGCAACTGCCTCGAGATCCAGATAGCCAGCCGGTGCCTCATGGCCTTTTGCGAAACCTGTTCTTCGGGCAGGGGTTGTATGACTTTATCGTGGACCAGAAGCCTGTAGATGTACTCGATTTTTTCATTCGCCGAATCGGTCGGCTCAAACTCGACGACACCGCGCCCCTCACCGTATTTCACGCCGGCGCGAATCGCTTCCTTGACCAATTCTGATTCATGCTTCAGTTTTTTCATATACAGTCGTCTACGGATTCAGGCTCTCGTCCGCCATCTTAACTCCATTCTGAATATTCGTTAAGCCGCATAATCACAGATGCGCCGTTTTGTGCATCCGCGATGGTCTGCGCGGCGCCCCTGACCGGTCCGTGTAACGGTGGGTGATCGCCCGCAGTCGCGGGCTTTTTCTTCAGCCGCCGCCGGATCCTGCGCTCCACTGACAATTACTCATAGACCCATAAACCGGCAACCCTTAGACTTGCGCGTATGAATGAGACCTTGAAAGATGCCATCCATCGACAGCGGGTGGAACTGGCCGAAATGTTGTCCGCACCACTGGCGCAACTGGCTGATAAGTGTGCGGCAGTGTGGGGGCAACGCGAAGCACTTGACATCGAACTCACCGACCACTTCCGGGAAGTACCGCACTGCCTGTTTCTGTATGTACTGGATAGCGACGGCATCCAGATCAGTGACAATGTCAGCACCGGTGGCCTGCTACCCGAACATTACGGGCGTGATCGCTCCCAACGCCCGTATATGCGCGAGGCAGTCCCGGCCTGGGGATTTCTGCTGTCCGATGCTTATCTCAGCCG
>JBDNAP010000001.1:0-6541 GCA_039768325.1 Thiogranum sp. | reverse complement strand
GTCCCGCTGCTGTCCTCCGGGTCAACGGCAAACGGTCCGCCGCCCATCGGACCGAGGACCGCGCTCGGCAGCCGCTCGACGGCAGCCGGGACCTGGCGGATGACAGTCGCCACCACCGGCGAGGCCAGTTGACCGGAGAGTCTGACACTCACCGACCGGGTCCGGTGTTTGACCAGACCGATATCGGCCTGCGGCACCGCGACACGCACGGTGGGTTCGCCGAGGTCTGCCACATAACCCAGCAAGTCGCCTCTGCGGACGAAACGGCCCGGCAAGTCGTCCGGCAGGTCCAGCAGAAACACACCCTCGACGGGACTGCGCAGCAGCAGCGACTCGGCCTGTTCGCGCGAACGGTCTAGATCCTCCTTTACCACCTGAATCTCTTCATCCAAGATGTCGGCTTCGACCTGCTTCTGTTCCGCCAGCAGAACCTGGCGGCGGATCGACAGTTCACGCAACCTGGCCTGCAGGTTCTGTGTGCGAGCCTTCAGAAACGGGTCTTCGGTCTCGATCAGGGGCTGATCACGCTCCACCCGGGTATCGGGCTGTGTCAGCAGACGCGTGACCGTTCCCTCTTGCCCAGCCCTTAATTCCGCACCTTCCGGTGGTGCGATCACACCTTCGGCCAGGGTGGCCAGGGGCGCGGGCACCATGAACAGCAGTGCGGCGGCGCCTGCGACAAGTCCGGCGCTGATCGACACCGCGCGTGCGCGCTGGCGTTGCAGGATGGGTGACGTCAGCAATGCGCGGGTCTGCTTGAGTACCGGCAACACCAGCATGGTAGCTGTTGCCCACAACGCGATCAGTACACCAATGCCGGGATAGCTCTCGGCCACGAACAGTACGATGGTGACCAGAATGATGACCCGGTAGAGGTAGGACAGAATGCCGTAACCGATCAGCCAGCGCCGCTCGCCATCGGCCGTTGTCGGCGACTCCAGGCTGCGCACCCCGAACAGGTAACGCTTGACGAGATAGCCGAGATACTGGTTTGAGCGGGTGGCGAGATTCGGCATGCCGATGGTGTCGGTCAGCACATAGTAACCGTCGAAGCGCAGCAGCGGGTTGCCGTTGAAGAACAGTGTGGAGACACTGCCGATCAACATTATGTTATAGGCCAGTGAGTGGATCAGACCGGGCTCGGTATTAAGCCACAGCCACAGCGCCAGCACGGCCAGGAACAGCTCCACCATCATGCCGGCGGCGCCGACCACCATGCGCTGATGCTTCTCCGGAAAAGTACCGGCTGCAGAGGCGTCGACATAGGGTACTGGAATGAGCGCCAGCAGGATAACGCCCACCTCGTGGACTTCCCCACCCCACACCTTGGTGGCGAGGCCATGGCCGAGTTCGTGCAGCGCCTTGATCAGCGGATAACAGAGCCACAGCAGGGCGAGATTCTGTGGCGACAACAGGCTGGTACTGGTGTCGCCGACGATCTCCGGCCAGTGCACGGCGGCCATCACGGCGCCGGCACACAACACTGCAAGCCACAGCATCAAACCGATGCGTCCAAACAAGGGTCGGAAGAAGGGCAACAGGCGTTCCAGCGTGCGGTCAGGATCAAACAACGGGATTTTAATCGCCAGTGGATTCTTCACCCGGCCGATCCATTTGGCTCGCGCCTGAAGCTGTTGCCGTTCGAAGATCTCGGTGGCATCGATGCTGGTGTCGGTCTGCAGCAGATCCGCGCTGTACAAGCGTCGCAACAAGCCCACAACTTCTTCCTGGTTCAACCCCTCATCGCCCAGGCTATCGCCATTGGCCTCCCACAAATCCTCGACCGCGCGCCGGCCGTCCATCAGGGCGATGAAATGGTGTGCATTGCCCGAAAAGCGATAGGAGCGCCCCGACACCCGGTTGTGCAGCACATGCCAGACCTTGCCGCGCACCATGTGGCGCTGCAGGTCGGCGTGGGGGACGAGCCGCGGACGCAGTCCGCTAACGCGGTACCAGTGCTGGCTGTTGCCGTGGTGACTCAAGCCGGCGCGCTCCCCGGCCCTAGCCGAGCCACTTCCACAGCGCCAGCCGCAGCCAGTCCAGCAGGCCGTGGGTCCAGATCCAGATCAGGCGGCGCTCGCCGGCGTCGATCTTGCCGACACCGGCCATGCCCGGTCGCAACGAGTCGGTCGGGTCAGTAAGCCTGGCCTCGACGCGAAAATAATTGCCGCCGTCCCGGGCCGTCGAGACCGGCAGGATACGTTCCACGCTGAAGACGTGACGCTGGTGCGGCAGGCCGGACAATGCCAGTTCACCGCGCTGCCCCGGCTGCACATGCGCAATATCTCGCTCGTCTATCTCTAACATGATGCGGTAACCGTTGAGCGGTGCAACTTCGAACAGCACTTCACCACGCTCGATCGGTGCGCCGAGTGACTGACTGAGATCGCCACTCACGACAATACCGGCCAGTGGCGCTTTGAGTTGGGTGCGCGCGAGCTTCTCTTCGGCGAGCGCCAGCTCCGCCTCCGCCTGTTCACGCTGGGCGTGTAGAATGCTGATCTCGGCGCGCTCGTGCTTGGCCAATGCCTCGCGCTGAGACTTGAGCAACTGGGCACGCTCGCCCGACCACTTGGCGTGTTCCAGTTTGAGATCACGATCCTCCAGCCGGGCCAGCAACTGGTCCTGCTCGACGATATCACCGGCGCGGGCCGGGGCCTCGGCAATGTAGCCATCAAAAGGTGCAACCACCACGCGTTGCACCGTGCCTTCCAGCTTCGCCTCGGCATCGATGCGGTAATCCCCGCTGGCAAAGGCCAGAAACAGCAACAGGCCGGCGACAGCGAATACACCCGTCTTCAAGCTGAGGTGGCCACGTCCGGTGAGCTTTGCCAGTTGCCTGCGCCAGGCGTTGCGCAGTTTGACGAGACCCGGCTGGTGGGCATCGCGTTTAATCTGCAAAATAGGGCCGACCACGGCAGCGACAGTCTCACACAATGCCAGGGTGTGGGTGTCGAAGGGTCGTTTGCGGTTTCGCTCAAAGCTCAGTGCCCCCAGCACCTCACCGTTGTGTGAGAACGGCATGCTACAGATCGCCCCTGCAGCGAACTGAGTGCGCAACTGTTCATGGGCACGAACCAGCACACTGGGGTCGTTTTCGACGGCGGGCAAAACCACGCATTTATCCTGGTCGACTGCCTCGTTCATGGCAGCGGCGACAGCACGGACGAGGTTGGCGCGTTCCTCCAGCGAGGCGGTATTCGACATCGCCGTGACACGCATCTCCTGACCGTCCCTGAAACCGATGCTGACCCGCTCACAGACAAGCTGTCTGGCGAGTTCATTCACCACGGCAATCGCTGACGCTTTGAAGGTATCGTGGGCAACTGCCCTGGCGATTGTCTCGACCACGATACCGAGACGCCCGGCGGCGCTGCCGGCCCAGTCCCTGGCGAGCAACTCCAGCCAGGCGATACCCCAGGTCAACACCTGCAACGCGGCCCGCTGTTTCGCTTCCGAACGCGCGCTCATTTCGCAACTCACGACGCCGAACAAGCGGCCATCCACTGTAACCGGAACGGCTAAAACATCAGATGGTTGGCCGACTGCCGCTCCCACCGCCATCGCCATGGAATCGATAACATCGCGTCGCTCGATGACTGCACGTTGAGCCGCCGCCATGATCGATGCCGGCACTGTGCTGTCTCTGGGCCAGACGGCTGCCGGCTTGGAGCCGATGAGGACCGCGGCACGCGTCACTCCGGCTACCATGCTGCACTGCAGGTCTAGCCAGGCCTGGACCAGTTCCCTGTTCACAGTTTCCATTCAGATTGTCTCGGCCAGGTGCTTGTATTCTGTAGGGAATGGGCGTACTTACATGCCCGGCGGATGCTGTCGATCAGGCCGGGAAATGCCTTTGTTGACCGGTGTCAGGCGGACTTGCGTTCGCCGGGGAACAACATGTCGACGGTGGCAGAAAGTTGCTCGGCGGCCGCTGCGCAGACGGTTTCGATCACCTCTTGCCCGAGCCCGGTTACCTGCCAGGCGGCGGTGTCGATGTCCGGGATCTCCTCGGCGACCGTGTGCTGTTTCAGTCGCACCGCAATGTGCATGATGGCGACCTCGAGGGGGAATTCTTCCGCCCGGGCGGGTTCGTTCTGGTAATGCACCGATTCGATCAGTCCTGGCGGGAAGTGCCAGCTGCGCATCAGCGCGGATCCGACCTGGGCGTAATCGCAGCCAATCAGCTCGCGCTCGACCTGAAACAGCGGCCTGTCCTGCTGCTGCGACTCGAGCAGCGCTGCTGCGCTTGCTTCGGGCACACCCTGGTACATGATCAGGTGACCGATATCGTGCAACAGGCCTTCCACGAACAAACGCTCGCTGTCCAACACGTTACACTCCTGGGCCAGACGCCGACACAGCAATCCGCAGCAGATACTGTTCGACCAGAAACCCTGCATGCTGACAAGTTCAGTCGGGATGGCGGAAAAGGCCTCGGTCACGGTGGTCGCCAGGACCAGGTCATGAATCTGTTGGGTACCCAGCAGGCTGGTGGCGCGGGCGACGGTGGTAATCCTGGCGGGAAAGCCGAAATACGGACTGTTGGCGATTTTCAGGAGACGGGCGGTGAGTGCCGGATCATTGGCCACCACACTGGCGACATCGGCCATTGACGACTCCGGATCATCGACCACCGCTTTCAGCCGCATATAGATATCCGGCAGCGAGACCAGATCGGCAGTTCGACTGACCAGTTCCTCGGGCGTTACGCGGCTGCTGTCCATAATTCGCGCCTGCCGATTTTAATGTCCCTATTAACCTTCACTGCTAATCGCATCCTGTGCCGCACGCAGTGACTATTGGCCGGTAAAACGGATCCCGTATTCGATTTTCCTGCGGCCTTGATTTTCACTGCATAATCCCCGGCTAGTGTTCCGCCTGATTCACCATAGCCTCACCTGGCAAATCGGCACCGGCTATGGAAACTTAAGGCCTGAATCATAGCGTGCCCACGGTGCAAGCTGCAGGCAGGCGGTTTTGACCGCCTGAGAATGAACTAAGCTGCTGCCAGTTTGCGGAAATCGGCGGAGCTGAGTCGCTCCAGGTTCAGGATCGCTGTCGGCTGCCCGGCGTGTGAAAAACAGGATAAGGTTACCGCTCTCAGACTATCCGCATAGTCATCAGCCAGCTCGCAGATTTGCTCGTCGTCGACCGGAATTCGGCTTGGGGGTTCTGAAACCGCAACAGCCACATATTGCAGCGGCGCCCGCGCCCGATTCTGGTAGGCCATGACCACAACGCTTTCCACCGGTCCTGCATGATTGTTGCCGGCCAACCGCGCCAGCTCCATCAGGGGAACTATCCTGTCTTGCCAGAACAGTACAGAGCGACAATGCTTTGGAGCCAGCGGCACCGGCTCGACCTGCGGATCGATCACATATTCCGCCATCTGGTACTCTGCTACGGCGATCTGCAGATTCGCTGCGGGTTTCAGCAGCCATGCATAGTTGACGTCAGCCATTGTCTTGTTCCAGGGCGAGAAAATAATCCTGCATACGCAGCTGATCACTGACCAGCACCAGACCGTTGTCGTGCCTGAAGCAATGCTGCATGGGCATGACGGGCGTCACAATACTCGCTGGAAGCGGCTGAACACTGTCGGCAGTATCGAGCGACACCGCTTCCACCAGGTCACAGACCAGTGCAAAGGAATTGTCGTCCCCGCCACTGCCAAAGCTCACACAAAAACGCCGCTGCTGAGGTATATACTGCAATACTTCGAATGAATCCGACAAAGCGTAAACTGGCCATTGTCGGCTTGTTTTAACCAGGCTGCCTACCCGCCTGTCGACGGCCGAACCGGTATCAATATCAGTGACCAGGTCAATCGATACGACTTCCCGCTGCGGGATCGCCAGCTGAATCCCGGAAAAACCCAGTAGCGCATACTCCGCCACCTGGGCCGGATCATTCATAAGTGCCGCCATTAATGCACCCTCAAGGCTGATTCCATTGCAGCCAGCAAGTCATCTTCAGAGAAGGGCTTGGTCATATAGTCACTGACACCGGCTTTTTCAGCCTGCTGACGGTGTTTCTGCATCGTCCGCGAGGTAATCATAATGACGGGAAGATCGGCCAGATTGCCATCGGCACGAATATGCGAAGTCAGTTCCAGGCCGGTCATACGCGGCATTTCCAGGTCCGCCAACACGATATCCGGCTTGTGTTCAGCCAGCAATTCCACCGCCTCCAGTCCGTCTCTAGCGGCGATCGGCTGGTAGCCCGCGTCGGCGACCAGCTGCGACAGGGATTTACGCACACTCAGCGAGTCATCCACAATCAGTACGCTGAGCGGTGAGGATTGTTGCAGCGGTCGTCCCTCATCGGCATGCGATTCCACAGACAGCGCGCCGGCAACAGGGGGCTTACGCAGCAATTCCGGCAGATTCAGCACCGGCACGACGCTGCCATCTCCGAGGATGGACACACCGGCCACGCCGTGCACGTGCTGTACGTAGCGCCCGGTGGACTTGATGACCAGATCGTAACTGTTAACGACCTGGTCAACCGTGACTGCTACCAGGCCTTCGTCCGCGTG